>CAMBNY010000012.1 GCA_945869165.1 Comamonas sp. lk
TGGGCCAGGGCAAATTGTTTGGCGGCATCATCAATTTACGCACCGACACCATGACGGTGTTTGAAAGCGGTAGTGAACGCCTGCCGCAGGACTTTGACGCTATTGCCCTGTCGCATCCCGAGGCCTTGCAACAACGCTTTGGCAGCGAATGGACCAGCGCTGTCGAGAGTATGGAGCTGGCCACGGGTGCATCCCCCGCCTGGGACCACGCCGCCTTTTTGGCGGGCAAGCAAACGCCGGTGTTTTTTGGCTCGGGTGTGAATAACTTTGGTGTGATGGAAGTGCTGGACGCTTTGGTGGACCTGGCACCCTCGCCGCAAAGCCGCACCAGCACGGTGCAGGTCAACCGCCAGCCGGTGGTGCAGGAAGTGCAGCCCGAAGACAAGGCCTTTAGCGGCGTGGTCTTCAAGGTGCAGGCCAATATGGACGCCAACCACCGCGACCGCATCGCCTTTGTGCGCATGGCTTCGGGCAAGTACACGCCAGGCATGAAGCTCAAGGTAATGCGCACCGCCAAAGAGTTGCGCCCCACCAGCGTGGTAACTTTTATGAGCCAGCGCCGCGAAGCAGTGGAAGAGGCTTATGCCGGTGACATTGTGGGCTTTACCACCCACGGCGGGGTGCAATTGGGCGACACGATTACCGACGGCACGATCAACCTGCAATACACCGGCCTGCCGTTTTTTGCGCCCGAAATGTTTATGACCGTGGTGCTGAAAAATCCGCTGCGTACCAAGCAATTGCAGCAAGGCCTGGCGCAACTAGGCGAAGAAGGTGCGATCCAAGTGTTTAAGCCCGAGATGGGCGGCAATATGCTCTTGGGCGCAGTGGGGCAATTGCAGTTTGAAGTGGTGCAGCACCGCTTGAAGGGCGAATACGATGCCGATATCCGCTTAGAAGGCAGCCAATATACCGGCGCGCGCTGGATCAGCGCCGACAGCCCGGCTGAGTTGCGTGGGTTTGTGAATGCCTATCCCCAGCGCATGGCCAAAGACGCAGCCGATACCCTGGCCTTTTTATGCACCAGCCCCTATGACGTGCGCTTGGCGCAAGAGCGTTTTCCGAAAATTCATTTTCACCCCTTGCGCGAACATGCCGGCCTGAGCCTGGGCAGCGCGGGCTAGGGCCTGGGCAATGGTGGCGCATCGCGGTCTGATCGCCGTTTTCGGCTCCACGTTGTTTCAGCTGTGCGGCGTGTTTATGCTGCTGCCGCTGCTGCTTTTATTGCTAAAGCGCGCTGAGGTGTCTAACACCGTGGCCGGTCTGTTTGCTGCCACCGAATGGCTGGGTATTTTTATCGTGACGCCCTTTGCGTCGTCGATTACCCGCGCCATCGGGCGGCGCAATGCACTCTGGCTGGCCACGATAACGCCCTTACTGACCGCCTGCGGTTTTTTGTTCACCGACCAACTGGCTGCATGGTTTGTGCTGCTCTTGCTCGGCGCGATGGCCGGTGGCATGCGCTGGGTATTAGCAGAGGCATTCATCGCGGAGTTTTCACCCCCACAGCATCGGGGCACTTTGATTGGCGCTTATGCCACCCTCATTGGCATGACCATGGTGGTCGGGCCCGCGCTACTGGCTTGGCTGGGCGCGGACGACCCGGCTGCCCTGCGCATCGTCATCGGCTTTATGCTCATCGGCCTGGCTTGGACCGCCTTCATACCGCGCCTGCCGCGAGACCCCGACAGCGACAGCGCGCGCGTCGGCCTGGTCGGACTGTGGCATGCGGTGCGCGCCAACCCGGTGGTGATGCTGGCCGGTTTTGTCGGCGGTTTTTTTGAAATGGGTTTGAGCTCGGTGCTGCCCATTTACGGCCTGAGCCTGGGCTTGCCAGCGGGGCAAGCGGCCCTGCTGCTTTCCTTAAGCGGTCTGGGTGGCATGTTGTGCGCTATTCCTGCCGGTATGGTGGCAGACCGCTTTGCTTCGCCCATCTTGGGGAGGCGTCGACTGATGGTGCTTATGGCCGTGCTCTTACTTATTTCAGGCGCCATGGTCTTGGCCGTAGACCAAATCACCACATGGGTATGGGCGGTGGCGCTGCTCTGGGGCTCGGCGGGTGGCACCCTGTACACGCTCACCATGTTTGACATAGGCAGCCGCGAAACCGGCATCACCCTGGTCAACAGCACAGCGGTATTGGTGCTGACCTACACCCTGGGCGCGTTGGTGGCCTCCTCCGCTGCGGGACTGATGCTGGACTGGTCGCCCAGTGTGGGCTTGTCGCTGATGCTGATGGTCGTGGCAGGTGGCGGTGTGTTTGCATTTGCGCGCAGTGCGCGGGCATTGGCGCAAGCGCAAAAAACTTAAATCGGCATCTAGCACTTGCCGCATCAAGTCTCATGCAAAAGCTTGCAACACATTCGCCACATTGACGCCCACCGCCTCCACCGCATAGCCGCCTTCAAACACCAGCACCGTAGGCAAACCTATGTGGGCGATGCGCTCGCCCATGCGCAGATAGTCGTCGCTTTGCAGCGCAAAGCCAGAGATAGGGTCGCCTGCAAAAGTATCCACGCCCAGCGACACCACCAGGGCTTGCGCGCCATAGTCGGCAATCGCTTGTAGGGCGAAGTCCAGTGCGCTAGACCAGCGCGCATAGTCGCTACCGCGCGGCAATGGAAGATTGAGGTTGAACCCCCGTCCCGCGCCCTGGCCGCACTCATCGGCGTGGCCTAAATAAAACGGGTATTCCGTGCGCGGGTCGCCATGGATGCTGGCGAAAAACACATCGGCGCGTTCGTAAAAAATCGCCTGCGTGCCATTGCCGTGGTGGTAGTCCACGTCCAGCACGGCCACGCGCTCAAGGCCACTGTCACGCAAGTACTGCGCAGCCAGCGCCGCGTTATTCAAGAAACAGTAACCACCAAAAAAATCTGCGCCTGCGTGATGGCCCGGCGGGCGGCTCAGCGCAAACGCGGCGCGCCCGCCTTGGGCAATATGCGCTGCCGCACTGAGCGCGCAATCGGCCCCGCTACGCGCGGCCTGCCAGGTGCCTGCGGTCAAAGGCGTACCGGCATCAAAAGAATAAAGCCCCATGCGCGCGGCGAAATTGTCCGGCTCGATGTCGGTGCGAAAACTGCGCGTGGGCCAGACGCTGGGAATTGCGTCTAAAACGGCATTGGCCGGGTCCAGCGCAATCCATTGCTGCCAGGCGGTTTGCAAAAATTGCAGATAGCGCGGGCTATGGATGCGCGCAAGCAAGGCGTCGTCAAACGGGTGGGGCGTTTGCAGCGGCCCGAGCGCGCGCGCCTGCAATACGGTAGCTACTTGGTCCTGGCGCTGCGGCACTTCATGGCAGGGCACCATGCGGCCGCGGTACATCTCCAGCTTGCCTTGGTGGGCGGCGTGGTCGGGGTTATAAAAAATATGCATGGCGCTAGCCTACAGGAAGATGCCTAAAGTCCATCGCCGCTGCAGGCCTAGCGAGCGTCTGCATAAGTCCGTCATCGCAAGGCGCACCATTGCCGTCACTGCGAGGAGCGCTAGCGACGCGGCAGTCCATGAACCGATGGATTGCCACGGCCTGCGGCCTCGCAATGACGACCCAATTATCTGCGGCCTAACGTAAGCGACTGCCCACGATCCCTAAGGTTAATGGGTGGAAAAAAAACTCACCCTCCTCGCCTTTTTCATTGGTCCCGACCACCACATAGCAACCGGCCATATCGCCGATGCGGCGTACTTTGTAGCCCTTGGTATCCAGCAGCTTGGAGAGTTTGTCGGAGGCAACCCAAGCTGTTTTCGGGCCGGAGTTGCACTTGGGCGGCGATTGGGCGAAAGCCAGGGTGCCAAGCAGGCAACACAGTACGATCAAAACCTGACTCAGTTTGCGCATGGTGTTCAGAATGAAAAAAAGCAATGCGCCATTGTGCACCCTCGATCAAGCTGGGCACGCAAATCAATGGCGGGCTTACGGTGTAGCGCATCGTCTCAAAGACTATGGACAACGCGCGCACATCCTTACGTTCGCGTGCCAAGGCGGTAGCGAAACCTAGGGAAAGCACTATGCGCTTTCGGCACAAAGTCCCGTATCATGAGAATTCATAAATGAATGATTTATTCATATTTGAATTAATTAAGGGAATTCATCAATATGTCGAGCGGGCGGCTTCAAGGCAAAACGATTTTTATCACTGCGGCCGGTCAAGGCATAGGGCGCGCCAGTGCGCTGGCCTGCGCTGCGCAAGGTGCCAAGGTGATTGCCACCGATATCAACAGCGCCTTGCTCGCATCCCTGGCCAAGGACAACGCGGCCATTCAAACCTTTGCACTCGATGTGCGCGACGCCGCTGCCGTGCAAGCACTGGCCGCCACCCTGCCCGCGCTAGATGCCTTGTTCAATTGCGCCGGTATGGTCGCCAATGGCAGCTTGCTCGATTGCAGCGAGGAAGACTGGGACACCAGTTTTTCGCTGAACGTGAAAAGCATGTTTACCGTCACCCGCGCGTTTTTACCCGGCATGCTGGAACATGCGGCGAAGGACGGCGTCAGCGTCTCCATCATCAACATGGCCTCTATGGCCTCTAGCATCAAAGGCTTTGTCAATCGCTGCGCGTATGGCGCGACCAAAGCCGCCGTGATTGGCCTGACCAAATCGCTGGCGGCTGATTATGTGAAAGCCGGTTTGCGTGCCAATGCCTTATGCCCCGGCACCGTGGACACGCCCTCGCTGCGTGGACGCATCGCCAGTGCTGCCGATCCGGTGCAGGCCGAAAAAGACTTTATTGCGCGCCAGCCCATGGGGCGCTTGGCGGTGGTGGACGACATCACGCCCATGGTGGTTTTTTTGGCCAGCGACGAATCGCGCTTTGTCACCGGGCAAACCATGCTGGTGGACGGCGGTGTCACTATTTAAAACACGCCCAGCTCGCCTCGTTTTGCACCGCACACGCTGATTACGCACCGCATGACCGCACTCATCTCGGTTAACAAACTTTGCAAATCCTTTCCGGGTGTGCGGGCGCTGCACGACGTGCAGTTTGATTTGCAAGCCGGTGAGGTGCATGCCCTGATGGGCGAGAACGGCGCGGGCAAATCCACACTCATGAAGATTCTGGCTGGCGTGTATCGCAAAGACAGTGGCGAAGTGCGTATGGACGGCAAGGTGGTGGAGATTGACAGTCCGGCGCATGCGCAGTCCTTAGCCATTGGCATCATCCACCAAGAGCTGCATTTGATGAACCATCTCACGGCGGCACAAAATATTTTTCTGGGCCGCGAGCCGCGCCGCCTGGGCGGCCTGTTTTTGGATGAAGACCAACTCAATTTAGACGCCACTGCGCTGTTTGAGCGCCTCAAGCTCAAGCTGGACCCGCGCACGCCCATTGGCGCTTTGACGGTAGCGCGCCAGCAAATGGTGGAAATTTCTAAAGCCTTGTCGTTTCGCTCGCGCGTGCTGATCATGGACGAGCCTACCGCTGCGCTGAACAACACCGAAATTGAGGAACTGTTTCGCATCATTCGCCAGCTCAAAAGCCAGGGCGTGGGCATTGTGTACATCTCGCACAAGATGGACGAAATCCAGCGAATCGCCGACCGCGTGACGGTGCTACGCGACGGCTGCTATATCGACACCGTGCCGGCCAGCACACCGATGGCGAGCATCATCACCATGATGGTGGGCCGCACCTTGGAGCAAAGCGAAAAATCCGTGCCGGATGTGTCGGCGCAGCCGGTGGTGCTGCAAGTGCGCGGCCTGCAACGCGGGCGCGCCATCCGTGACGTCAGCTTTGCATTGCGCAAAGGCGAGATTTTGGGCTTTGCCGGCCTAATGGGCGCGGGCCGCACCGAGGTGGCGCGCGCCATCTTCGGCGCTGACCTGCTGGAGGCGGGCGAGGTGCGCGTGCATGGCCAACGCATCGCACTGCGCTCGCCACAAGATGCGGTGCAGGCGGGCATAGGCTATTTGTCCGAAGACCGCAAAAACTTTGGCCTGGCCACCGGCATGGATGTGGCGGCCAATGTCACCCTGCCTAGCCTGAGCCGGTTTTTGCGCTGGCACCTGTTCTTAGAAAAAACCGGCATCGCCCGTACCGCACAGCACATGATCGACACGCTGCGCATCAAAACCCCCTCGCTGCACCAGACTGCGCGCCTGCTCTCGGGGGGCAACCAGCAAAAAGTGGTGGTCGCCAAGTGGCTGGTGCGCGACTGCGACATTTTGATTTTTGACGAGCCCACACGCGGTATCGACGTAGGCGCCAAAAGCGAGATTTACAAACTGCTCAATGCCCTGGCCGAACAGGGCAAAGCCATCATCGTGATTTCTTCCGAGCTGCCCGAAGTGCTGCTGCTAAGCCACCGCATCTTGGTGATGTGCGAAGGCCGCATCACCGGCGAAGTGCGCGGCGACCTGGCCACCCAAGAGGGTTTAATGCAATTGGCTACCCAGCGCGATGCACTGGCGGCCTGACCCCAATTGAAAGCCCCCACACCCATGTCCACCGCTACCCGCCCCGCAGACACCCCGGCCCCGCCCGCCCCGCGCGCGGTGGACAGCCAGGCCAAGCAAATGCTGCTGGCCTTTGCCAGTCTGATTGCCTTGATCGTAATTTTCAGCGTCTTAAAGCCCGATGCGTTTTTTACCAGCGACAACCTCATTGGCATATTGCAATCGACCACCGTCATCGGCGTGTTGGCCATTGCCAGCACCTTCATCATCATTACCTCGGGCATCGACTTGTCGGTGGGCGTGCTGATGACGTTTTGCGCTGTGATGGCCGGGGTCTTGATGGTCAACCTGGGTCTGCCGGTTTGGATAGGCGTGCCCGGCGCGATTGCCGTCGGTGCACTCTGCGGCACGGTGTCAGGGCTGGCGATTACCAAGCTGCGCGTTCCCCCTTTTATCGCCACCCTGGGCATGATGATGCTACTCAAAGGCGCCTCGCTCATCATCACCCAAACCCGGCCCATTTATTTCAGTGATGTGCAAGGCTTTGACGCGATTTCACTAGGCTCGGTGTTGGGTGATGTGCTGCCCTTCTTGCCGATTCCGAACGCCGTGATGATCATGTTTATCGTGGCAGTGCTCAGCGCCATCGTACTCAACAAAACCGCGCTAGGGCGCTATACCTTTGCGCTGGGCAGCAACGAAGAAGCGGTGCGCTTGTCCGGCGTGAACGTGGACCGCTGGAAAGTGATTATTTACGCCTTTAGCGGCGGCATTTGCGGCATCGCCGGCATCCTGATCGCCTCGCGCCTTAATTCTGCGCAACCGGCCTTGGGCCAGGGCTATGAGCTCGATGCGATTGCCGCCGTGGTGATTGGCGGCACCTCGCTGAGCGGCGGTGTCGGCACGATTTTGGGCACCATCATCGGCGCTTTCATTATGAGTGTGCTGATCAATGGCTTGCGCATTATGTCGGTGGCCCAGGAATGGCAAATGGTGCTGACGGGGCTGATCATTATTTTGGCGGTGTACACCGATAACTTGCGCCGCAAAAAACAGTGAGCCCTTAACATTTTTCCCCCTGTTCAACCCGCCTAAAGGAGATGCAACCGAAACCTGCGCCATGATTTGAGTGAGTGTTTGATGAGTTTTTTTCCCTTCCCGTCAACTTTGACATTTTTTTCCTTCTGGAGACACCTATGAACGCAAAAAGAAAACTGCTGGCCCTAACCGCTGGCTTGGTACTGGCTGGCATGAGCAACCTGAGCATGGCCGCTGACGAGATTTATATTCCGCTGATTTCCAAAGGCTTTCAGCACCAGTTCTGGCTGGCAGTGAAATCGGGCGCGGACCAAGCGGCCAAAGAATTCAACGTCAAGGTCACTTTCGAAGGCCCCGAGACCGAGCAAATGGTGGACAAGCAGATCGACATGCTGACCGCTGCGCTGGCCAAGAACCCCAAGGCCATCGGCTTTGCTGCCCTAGACAGCAAAGCAGCGATTCCGCTCTTGAAAAAAGCCCAGGCTGCCAAGATCCCCGTCATCGCGTTTGACTCCGGCGTGGACAGCGACATTGTGCTGACCACCGCGCAAACCAATAGCAAAGCGGCCGCTTCACTGGCGGCAGACATGATGGCCAAGGCCATCGGCGGCGCAGGCGATGTGGCTGTCATTGGCCATGACCAAACCAGCACCACCGGCGTAGACCGCCGCGACGGTTTTGTGAACCAGATCAAGGCCAAGTACCCTAAGATCAAGGTCGTGGACATCCAGTACGGCGGTGGCGACCACCTCAAGTCGGCTGAAATTGCCAAGACTTTGATGCAAGCCCACCCCAAACTCAAAGGCATCTTCGGCACCAACGAAGGCTCGGCCATTGGTGCGGGCAAGGGCATGAAAGAAGCCAAGAAGAGCGGCATCACCATCATTGGTTTTGACTCCGGCAAGGCCCAAAAAGAAATGATCATGGACGGCACCATGGCCGGCGCGATCACGCAAAACCCGGTCGGTATCGGCTACCAGACGGTTAAGGCTGCGGTGATGGCGCTCAAGGGCGAGAAGCTGCCCAAGGTCATCGACACTGGCTTTTACTACTATGACAAAAACAATATGAAAGACCCCAAGATCGCCGCAGTTCTTTACGATTGATGCGCACTTGAGAGGGGCCTGCGTCAGCGTACGCAGGCCCTTTATTTTTTGAAGACAGAAAAAACAACAGGCTTGTCATGAACAAAATTTGCAGCATGCGGGTGGTGGATGTACGTTTCCCCACCTCGCAGCACCTCGATGGCTCGGACGCCATGAACCCGGACCCAGACTATTCCGCCGCCTACGTCATCTTGGAGACCGAGCAAGGCGGCGTGCAAGGCCATGGGCTCACCTTCACCATTGGTCGGGGTAATGAAATTTGCTGCGCTGCTATCGAAGCCATGCGCCACCTGGTAATCGGCCTGGACATGGATTGGGTGGCTGAGGATATGGGCCGCTTTTGGCGCTACATCACCTCCGACAGCCAGCTGCGCTGGATTGGCCCGGACAAAGGCGCCATCCATTTGGCGACCGGCGCGGTGGTCAATGCGGTGTGGGATTTATGGGCCAAGCTCGAAGGCGTGCCGGTATGGAAACTGGTATCTCGCATGTCCCCCGAAGAGATCGTCAAGCTGATTGACTTTCGCTACATCACCGATTGCATCACGCCCGAAGAAGCCCTGGCGCTGCTGCAAGCGCAGGACGCGGGCAAGCAAGCGCGCTGGGCTACGCTAGAGCGCGAAGGCTACCCCTGCTACACCACTTCGGCCGGTTGGCTGGGCTACGGCGACGAGAAGCTGCGCCGCTTGTGCCAGGAAGCGATTGACGCTGGTTTTAACCACGTCAAGATGAAGGTCGGGCGCGACCTGCAAGACGATATCCGCCGCTTAACGATTGCCCGCGAAGTGCTGGGCCCAGACCGCCATTTAATGATCGATGCCAACCAGGTGTGGGAAGTAAGCCAGGCGATTGACTGGGTACAAAAACTGGCTTTTGTGAAGCCCTGGTTTATTGAAGAGCCGACCAGCCCAGACGATATCGAAGGCCACCGCGCCATCCGCGAAGGCGTGCACCCGGTGAAAGTTGCAACCGGTGAGATGTGCCAAAACCGCATCATCTTCAAGCAACTGATCATGCGCGGCGCTATCGACGTGGTGCAGGTCGATGCCTGCCGCTTGGGCGGGCTCAATGAATTGCTGGCAGTGCTGCTGATGGCCGCTAAATATAAATTGCCCGTCTGCCCGCATGCCGGGGGCGTGGGCTTGTGCGAATACGTGCAGCATGCCTCCATGATCGACTACCTGTGCATCGCCGGTACGCGCGAAGGCCGGGTGATTGAATACGTGGACCATTTGCACGAGCATTTTGTCGATCCGTGCGTCATCCACAACGCCGCCTATATGCCGCCGCAAGCGCCCGGCTTTTCGATTGAAATGAAGGCCGCCTCGTTGGTGGACTACCAATTCAAACCGGCGTAAATTTGCTTGCTATGAAGATAGACAGCCACCAGCACTATTGGCGCTACCAAAGGGAAGACTTCCCCTGGATTAGCGAGGCCATGCCGGCTTTGCAGCGCGACCTGCTGCCCGCTGATAGCGCGGCTGCTATGCAGGCCGCAGGGCTGACGCACAGCATCGCGGTGCAGGCGCGCAGCATGGAGCGCGAGACCGATGATTTGCTGCAACTGGCGCGCGAGAACGCGCAGGTGCTAGGTGTGGTGGGCTGGACTGATTTACGTTCGCCGCAGCTACAAGCGCAATTAGCGCGCTGGCAGGGCGAGCCGCTCTTACGCGGTTTTAGGCATATCGTGCAGGACGAGCCGGATGTCGCTGGCCTCTTGGGCGACGCGGCGTTTAACCGGGGCGTAGGCTTGCTGCAAGCGCGCCAACTTAGTTATGACGTGCTGGTGTTTGCGCACCAACTTCCTGCCGCCTTGGAGTTTTGCGCACGCCACGACCGGCATTGGCTGGTGCTAGACCATGTGGCCAAACCGGACTTAACAAATAGCCCAGAACACGAAGAAAAAGCCCGCGCCTGGCGCGGCCACCTCCACACCTTCGCCAAGCTGCCGCACCTGATGTGCAAGCTCTCAGGCCTGGTCACCGAAACTGCGTGGGCGAAAGGCACGGGCCTGAGCGCCCAAGACCGCAGCGCTATAGCGCAATGCTTTGACCATGCGCTGGACTGCTTTGGCGCAGAGCGCTTGATGTTTGGCTCAGACTGGCCGGTCTGCCAACTGGCCGCGCCTTACGATACGGTGGCAGCGCTAGCACACGCATGGGCCGATGCGCGTTTGAGCAGCAATGAGCAAGACGCCTTTTGGCAGGGTAATGCGGTGCGTGCCTATGGCTTGCAATTGCCCGCTGAACTAAGTAAATAAAACAATCGGATAGCCGCACCATGGATTTGCAACTTCAAGACAAAGTCATCCTCGTTACTGGCGGGGCCAGCGGCATTGGCGCGGCGATTTCGCTGGCGCTGGCGCAAGAGGGCGCAATTCCCGTGGTGCTGGGCAAGAGCCCGATGACGCCAAGTTTTGAAGCGCAATTGCGCGGCCTGCAAAACCAGGCCGTGTTTCACCAGATCGAGTTGTCCGACGATGCTGCTTGCAAGCAGGCCGTAGCGGACACCGCTGGGCGCTTTGGCCACATTGACGGTCTGGTGAACAACGCCGGTATCAACGACAACATCGGCCTGGACGCGGGGCGCGAAGCCTTCATCGGCTCGCTGGAGCGCAACCTGATCCATTACTACGTGATGGCGCACTACACCGTGCCGCACCTCAAAACCAGCCGAGGCGCTATCGTCAATATTTCGTCCAAGACGGCGATCACCGGCCAGGGCAATACCAGCGGCTACTGCGCCTCCAAAGGCGCGCAACTATCGCTCACACGCGAATGGGCCGCTGCGCTACGCGAAGACGGCGTGCGCGTCAATGCAGTGATTCCGGCCGAAGTGATGACGCCTTTGTACCAACGCTGGATCAGCAGTTTTGACGAGCCGGAAAAAAAACTCGCCGCCATCACCGACCAAATCCCGCTGGGCAAGCGCATGACCACTTCCGAAGAAATCGCCGCCATGGTGGTGTTTTTGCTATCGGCCCAATCGAGCCACACCACCGGCCAATGGGTGTTTGTCGATGGCGGCTACACGCACCTGGACCGGGCGCTGCGCTAAGCCGCCTGGAACGACAAAGCCTGCGCGGCTTGGCGCAAATAGTCTTGCACACTGGCCAAGTCCGGGCCTAGGTGGCGGTCTATGCGGCGCATATAAGGGCAGGTCAGTGCGGCCAGTGCGGTATGGTCCGGGCCAAGCACCGGCACCGAAATATCTACCACACCAAAAGTCTGTGCGCTGTCGCGCTGCACCAGGCCTTGCGTGCGAATGCGGGCAATGGCTTTGTCCAACTCGCTGCGCGTAGTCGGCACCTCGCCCTCGGTGGGCTGGTGCTCGGCCAGCATGCGTTCTAAGCCTGCCGGGTCGGCATAGGCCAGCAGCACATGGCCCGAGGCGGTATCGAGCAATCCCACGCGGGCACCGCGCTGCACCGCAAAACTCCAGCCGCGCGGGCTGTTGATCTGCGCGGCGATCAGCACATTGCCCCGGTCATACACGCCCATATGGCAGGACTGCTCGGCGCGGCGCGTGAACTCGTCCATCACCGGCAAAGCCTGGTTCACCAAGCGGTTGAGCGGCGGATGCATATGCGCCATGGCAAAGAGCTTGAGGCTGAGCGCATAGCGGTCGCCACCGGCATTGCGCATCACATACTGGCGCGCCACCAGACGTTCGAGCATGCGGTAAATCTCATTGGGGCTACGGTCCATTTCCTTGACGATCTCGGCGCGCGTCAGGCCATGGGCTTGGGTGGCCAGCAATTCCAAAATATCCAGCCCTTTGTCCAAAGCCGGTGCGCGATAGCGGTCATCGGCAGCAGGCGCGTCGCCCCCGGATTGCCACTTGGGCGGACGGCCTCGCGGTTTGGAAACGGGGATGTTCATGCGGATACCAAAATAAAGCGCCGGGGTCAGGCCCAGCCACCGCAAAGATTATCGGCGAGGCACTAGCTAGCCTTAAGGCCAACTCAACCCGTCAACATCGGGTACAGCGATGCCAGCAAAGCCGCAGCCATGCTGCAGTTAAACACCCGCATCCGAAACGCGTCTTGCAAATAGCTGCGCAGCGCGCTGCCAAAGCCCACCCACACCGACGAACAGGGAAAACCCAACACCGCAAACATCAGGCCCAGCGGCGCAATTTGCAGCAGCCCAGCCCCCGGCGGCACATAGGCGCTCATGATGGTGACGGCCATGACCCAGGCTTTGGGGTTGACCCATTGAAATAAAACCGCGCCCCAAAAGCCTAAAGGTTGCGGCTCGTTTGGTGGACTTTGCTCCATCGCCGCTTGCTCCTGAACATGGGGCCTGGCACTGGCCAAACTCCAAGCCATCCAAACCATATAAGCCCCGCCCGCAAAACGCACCACGTCATAAAAGGCCGGAAACTGCGATAACACCGCATGCAGGCCCAGGCCTACGGCGATCAGCATGAAGCCAAAGCCCAGCTGCACACCCATCAGGTGCGCCAGCGTGCGGCGGTAGCCAAAATGCACGCCCGAGGCCATGAGCATGGTGTTATTCGGGCCGGGGGTGATGGAGCTGACCAGCATAAACAAGGCCGCGCCCCACCATTGCTCTGGCGTCAATCCGCCTTCTCCTGATCAGCGTTTACTTTTGCTTCTGCAATTGCCTCTGCGCCTGTGGGCACAGCAGGCACGGCCGGCATAGAAAAACGCTTGCCTGCAAACACCACCGCTACCACGGCCAGCGCAAAGCCCAGCGTCATCACTTCCAGCGACTCACCTAGCAAGGGCACGGCTACCAAAATCGAGAGAAAGGGTTGCAACAACTGCAACTGGCTAACCCGCAAAGGCCCGCCCATGGCCAAGCCCCGGAACCAGGCAAAAAACCCGGCCCACATCGAGAACACACCCACATAGCCCAGCGCCAGCCAGGAGCTGGTGTGGATCGGCTGCTGCGGCCAGTTCCACAAGGCGCCGGGCACGGTCAATGGCAAAGCCATGACGCAGACCCAGCAAATCACCCGTTCTGCGCCCAGCGAGGGCGTCACCTGCGCGCCATAGACATAGCCCACTGCGGCCGAAAGCACCGCGCCCAGCAGCAGCAAGTCCGCCCACTCGGGCACAAAACCCGTGCCTTGCTGGTAGGCACGCAGCAAAGAAAACACCAGCACCAGCGAAGCGCCCAGCACCGCACACACCCAAAACGCCAAGCGCGCGCGCAAGTGCAGCACCCAGGCGGACATGGCCGCCGTCGCCAAGGGCAGCAAAGCGGTAAACACCGCCGCATGGCCGGAAGTGACATGGCGCAGGGCAAAGCCCAGCAGCAGCGGAAAACCAATCACATTGCCCAGCAGCGCAAAAAACAAAGGCTTGCGCTGGGCCTGCGTGGGCCAGGGTGAACGGGTAATCAGCAAAAACGCGATCGACAAAGCCCCGGCCAGCGCGGCGCGGCCAAAAGTAATAAACCACGCGGAAAGTTGCGGGTCTTCGGCGCTGCCGGTAGCCAGGCGCGTCATGGGCAGCGTGACGGCAAACACCACAACCGCCAAGAAACCCAACCACATGCCCAGACTTTGCTCGCGTTGGTTCATACGCGTGCCATCCAGATTGCCGTCAGCACCAACAAAACGGCCATGAGGCGGTTAAACCATTGCAAGCGCAAACCGGTGTGCAGACCCTCGCGCACGGGGCCGCTCAGCCATTGCCGCGCAAAAGAGCCGAGCACGGCATAAAACAAATTGCTAAAAAACCCAAAGGCCAGCATCAGCGGCAGGATCAGGGCAAAGCGCTCCAAGACATCCTCGCGCCCGGCCAGCCAGCCGCCCACTACGGTGAGCGCCAGCATCCAGGCCTTGATGTTCACAAACTGCAGGAGCACACCCTGGCGAAATCCCACGTCCAATGCCGCCGCATCGGCCTGCGCCAGGCTTTTGGTGTTCGCCAGTTTGAAGGCCAGCCACAGCAAATAGGCCATGCCCAGGCCTTGAATCGCCAAGCGCAACATAGGCACAGCCAACACTACTGCGCCCAAACCGGCGGCGCACAGGCTGAACAATAGCCCCCAGCCGATAGGCACCGCACAGACGAACTGCATAGCGCGGCGCAGCCCGAAATTGGCGGCCATCGCAGTGGATACCGTGGTATTGGGTCCGGGGGTGAAGCTGGTGACGGTGGACAAGAGCAGCAAGGCCGTCAATTCGGAGAAAGGCATGGGGTGACTGTAACGGCAAGCTACCCCAACCGCCCATCGATCACTTCAATCGTCCTATCACAACGCGCTGATAGCTGCGGGTTATGCGTCACAAACAAAACAGCGGTTGCATGCTCTTTGCACACGCTGCGCAGCAAGGCAAAAACGCCGTCGGCGCTTTTGGAGTCTAGGTTGCCGGTGGGCTCGTCGGCCAAGATCAGCGCCGGCTGCATGGCCAGTGCGCGGGCCACGGCCACGCGTTGCTGCTGGCCGCCCGATAGGCGATTGGCTGGTGCGTCCAGCCAGGGGCGCATGCCCACACTGTCCAGTAATTGCGCCGCCCGCGCGCGCATGCTGGCATCCATCCAACCTTGGGCTGCGTACATGGGCATCATCACGTTTTCCAAGGCGCTAAAGGCGCTGAGCAAGTGGTGGTACTGAAACACAAAGCCGATGCTGTGCCCACGCAAATGCGTCAGTTGCGCGTCACTCAGTTGCGTGGTCTCCAGACCGGTGATACGCAGGCTGCCGCTGCTGGGCCTATCCAAGAGGCCGACGGTATTGAGCAGTGTGCTTTTGCCCGAGCCCGAGGGGCCAACCACGGCACAAAAATCGCCGGTGTACAAACACAAGTCGATGCCGTGCAAGACTTCGATTTCATTGTCGGCACCCACATTAAAAGATTTGCGAATGCCGGCAAGCTCCAGCACCGGTGCAGCATGGCTAAGCGGCAGGGACAGCTCAGGCACGGATCGCCACCACCGGGTCTAAACGCGCAGCGCGCAGCGCGGGGGCCAGGGCCGACAGCAAGCCGGTCAAACTGGCCAGCGCCAGCGCTTGCACAAACAGCGCGCCGTCCATCGCCATCGCAAACATGATGCTGCCATCGGCGTTGCGCATATAGCGCTGCCACAGCACCATGGCCAATGCGCCAATCAGCGCGCCGACCAAGGCACCGGCCAAGCCCAGCAAGCCGCCTTGCAATAAAAATACCCGCATCACCTGCGCCCGGCGTACGCCCATGGCACGCAAGATGCCGATCTCGCGCGAGCGTTGCACCACCGACACCACCAGCACGCTGGCAATGCCAAAGCCGACCGACAAGGCAACAAAAAAGCGGATGGCGGTATTGGCCGTGGTCTGTGCGCGCACGGCGGTAAAAAACTGCTCGTTGGTTTTGATCCAGCTATCGGCCTGCAGACCGGTATGGCTTTGGATTTGCTGGGCCACGCTTTCGGCGGCATAAATATCGTGCAGCGTGAGGTCCAGGATAGAGGCGCCACCGGCCAAGCCGAACAGGCTTTGCGCGGTACGCATGGCCATGAACACATTGCGGCTGTTAGCGCCTTTGTTGCCCAGGTCAAAAATGCCAGCCAGCTTGAGCGTCATCACCGTACCGCCCACGGTGGCAATACGCAGCGGGTCGCCCGGCACCACGCCCAGGTCGGCGGCCAGTTCGATGCCTATCAGCAAGCTGTCGCTGCTGATGGAGGAACTACCCTGCACCATTTTGTCGGGCAAGGCGATGATTTGAAAATACAAGTCCGGCACCATGCCCACCACCGACACCGAACGGCTGGCCTCGCCCCGCGTGACCAGCGCCGCACCTAGCACTGCGGGCGAGACCAGTTTTACCTCCGGCATGGCCTGCAATTGCAGCAGTAGGCTTTGCCACTGGTCTATGCCTTTGACGCGCTGCAAGGGAATTTGCATATTCGCCATTTCTATCGCGCCGGGCTCCACGCCCTGCATGCGCGCCCGCTCTTTGGACCCCAGCACCTGGATGTGCGCTTGCCCGGTCAGCACCCGGTTCACAAAATTGGCCTGTAAGCCATTGAGCAGCGCCGACATAAAAATAATCACCGCCACGCCAATGGCAATACCAACCACGATAAACAAAGTCTGAATCCGCCCTTCGCGCAAAAAGCGCCAGGCCACCAGCACCTCGAAAGGCAGCCAGGCACTTTGCTTCATGGCAGCGCCTGCCGAATGCGATCGCCCTCGTGGACAGCGCTTTGTGCCACCGGCACCAAGCGATCACCGGCCTGCAAGCCGGACACTATTTCCACCCGGCCCTGGGCTTGCAAACCCGGCACCACCGCCTGGCGCAGCGCGCGGCCGTCGCGTACCAGCAATACCCAGGGTGCAGCCTGGTTGGCGTCGTGTAAGGCCGCCAGGGGAATATGCAGGGCCTGCGGCTTGCGTGCTACTTCAATGTCCACCGACACCGTCATGTCCTGGCGCAATTGCGCTATTACTTCGGTCACGTCCAGACGCACTTCGATAGCGCCGCGCTGCGGGTCCACCGCCGGGTTGATAAAGACCACCTGCGCGGCAAACTTTTGCTCGGCGAAGGCGTCCGCTGAGGCCAAAGCGTTTTGTCCCGCATGCAGCCATTTGAGGTTTTTTTCGTCGATTTGCAGTACCAGTTGCATCGCGCCTTGGGGCGACAGCACCAGCAGCACTTTGCCCGGTTGCACACCATCGCCAGCCTCCACATTGCGCGCCATGACGATGCCATCGACCGGCGCGCTGATGCGGCTGTAACGCACGCGTGCCTGCGCAGTTTGGGTAGCCGCTTGCGCTTGGCGAAGCGCAGCTTGGGCACTGGCGGTTTCTGCGCCCAGAGACTGCAGGCTGGACCATTGTTGCGCTGCGATAGTGACCTGGGTGTGCGCCAGGTCTAAAGCGCGCTGCGCCTCTTCGGTAGCAGCGGCGCCATAAAAGCCTTGGGCATACAACTCTTGCGCGCGCGCCGCCGTGCGCTGCGCACCGCGCAGATGGAGCTGCGCCTGCGCCACGGCCTGGTCGGCCAGCGGTTGTTTCAGCTCGGACAGCAGACGCACATTACCCGCCGCCCATTGCTCGGCAGCAACAGCCTGTGCCAGATTGGCCTGCAACTCACTGCCGTCCATCTCCAACAGCAATTGCCCGCGCTTGACCGCCTGGCCTTCTGCCACCAAAACCGCGCGCACCGTTCCGGTAATTTGCGCGCCCAAGTTGATGCGGTGTGCCGTCTCCACGCGCCCACTGGCCACGATGGTGTGCACCAAAGTGCTTTGCACCACCGGCTCCAAGCTGATTTGCGGACCCAGCCATTGGGCGTAGCCAAAATAGGCCAACCCACCAAATGCCGATAAACCTGCGACCCACCAGCCCAGCGCCCGCATCTTCAGGGCCATGGCGCAAACCTCGCTAACGCAAACCTCGCTAACGCAAGCCTCATGCAGCTTCAAAGCGCGCCAGCACCGTCCCCGCACCAAAGCTCTCGCCGTCCTGCACGGCTATCGCGGTGATATGCCCGTCCTCTGGCGCTTCCACGTCGATAGCGGCTTTGACTAGCACCACGGTCGCCAGCACCTGCCCTTTGCGCACCGGCACGCCGGGCGCCACCAGCCATTTGTCCAGCAGCGCATGGGCATCCTCCTGCCCGCCAGTCCACACAGAAGCAGGTAGTTGGATGTCCATCATGCGGCCACCGCCCTGGCCAGCTTGCCCACCAGCAAGGCCCGCGCGGCTTGCACGATGTCGGCCACTTGCGGAATCACAAACTGCTCTAAAGGGCGGCTATAGGGAATCGGCACATTGGGCACCGCCAGGCGCATGACCGGCGCCTTGAGCGAGACAGTGTCCAGGTTCTCGGCGATCAGCGCCGCAATCTCGCCGCTCAAGCCAAAGCCCAGGTAGTCTTCATCGGCAATGAGTAAGCGGCCGGTTTTGCGCACCGACTTGAGAATCGCTTCTTTGTCCATAGGCACCAAGGTGCGCAAGTCGATTACTTCGGCATGGATGCTTTGGCCTTGCAGTTCGTGGGCCGCGAGCATGGCTTTTTGCACCATTTGGCTCAGGCTCACGATGGTCAGGTCTGCGCCCTCACGCATCACCTTGGCCTGTCCCAGGGGGATGGTGTAAGCCTCCTCGGGTACGGCATTGCTGCTGCCTTCCAGATACGACATCCAAGGCAAGCCCATGATGCCTTTGTGGTACATGAACATGACCGGGTTGTCATCGCGAATCGCCGCCGTCATCAAGCCTTTGGCGTCATAGGCATTGGATGGCACCACCACCTTGATACCCGGCATGTGGGCAAAGGTGGAATACAGACATTGGGAGTGCTGGGCGGCGTCGCCGTAACCGCCGCCAATAGCCGTGGTCAGCACCACCGGTAATTTCACATGGCCGCCGGACATATAAGTGTTCTTGGCCAGATGGTTGTAAATCTGGTCCATGCACACGCCAAAAAAGTCCACAAACATCAGTTCGACGATAGGCCGCAAACCCGCCGCAGCCGCACCCGTGGCCGCGCCGATGAAAGCAGTTTCCGAGATCGGTGTATCCATCACGCGCTGTGGCCCAAACTTGTCCAGCAAGCCACCGGTTGCGCCAAAAATGCCGCCATAGCTGCCGATGTCCTCGCCCATCACAAACACCGCTTCGTCGCGCGTCATTTCTTGCGCGATGGCTTCCGAAATGGCTTGCGCCATGGTCAATATGCGTTCTGTTTTCATACTAATGCCCTCTTGGATGCGTGGTCTTGCACAAAGACATCGGCCAGCGCGTCCTGTGCATTGGGGTATGCGCTGTTGGCAGCGAAAGCAAAAGCGCGCGTCACGCGCTGCTGTGCTTTTTCCACCACTGCGGCTTCCTCCTCGGGGCTCATCAAGCTACGCTCTTTCAGTAGCTTGGACAACAAGCCAATCGGGTCGCGCGCGCGCAGATGGGCCACTTCGTCTTGGGGTCGGTAACTCTCCGGGTCGCCCTGGAAATGCCCGAAATAGCGATCGGTACGTACTTCGATAAGCGTGGGGCCGTCACCGCGCCGCGCACGCGCGATCGCCGGGGCCATGGCTTCAAACACCGCTACTGCGTCGTTGTCCGCCACGCGGATGCCGGGTATGCCGTAGCCCGCTGCGCGGTCGGTCACCCATTGCACCGAGGTGGCTTTGGCCTTGGGCACCGAAATCGCCCATTGGTTGTCCTCGCACACAAATACCACCGGCAGCTTCCACACCGCTGCCAAATTCAAGGACTCATGGAAAGCACCCTGGTTGGCTGCGCCTTCGCCAAAGAAGGCGATAGACACCCAGTTCTTTCCCATTTTTTTCGCGGCCAGTGCAGCGCCGCAGGCAATCGGCATGCTCGCGCCGACAATGCCGCTGCAACTGAATTTGTGCGCGTTGTCAAACAAATGCATATGCCCGCCCTTGCCTTTGCCCAAGCCGGTCACCTTGCCAAACATCTCAGCCGTCATGGCGTCCAGCGGCACGCCTTTGGCAATCGCAAAATGGTGCGGCCTATGCGTGCCCACCACCGTGTCATCGTCACTCAAATGCGCGCAGACGCCCACGGCGACTGGCTCCTGTCCGGCGGCCAAATGCATCTCGCCCGGCACCGGTCCACCACCGATGTCAAAGGCCAAACCTTTTTGAATCGCGGGCGGTAACTTGCCCTCCATATACACCGCCGCCATGGTCTCTTCGTAGTAGCGGATCTCGACCATTTTTTCGTACATCCACATGAGCTTTTCTTTGCCGATTTGCATGTTGACTCTCCAGAGTAAAAACCGTTCCTGCGTCGCGAAACCATCACGCTTCGTAGGCAACGCCGGGAATAGCTTCATACTAGGGCGCTGGTCTTTGTGGCGCTTGATGTGGGTCAAGCTTTCACACACACGTGGACTGCCGCGTCGCTAACGCTCCTCGCAGTGACGAAAGTTGCGAGGCCGTAGGCCGTGGCAAAGTGTCGTCATTGCGAGGCCGAAGACCACTATGTCGTCATTGCGAGGCCGAAAACCACTATGTCGTCATTGCGAGGCCGAAGACCACTATGTCGTCATTGCGAGGCCGCAGGCCGTGGCAATCCATGACTTGCAAGCCGAGAGGTATTACGCCTCATGCGCGTGTAGATGGATGGTTGGAATATTCACCCGTTTGCAACTGCCGCAGTGTTTCGAGCTTGGCATCAAAGTCAAAACCTTCGGGTTCTTCAAATTCGACATAAGGCACCGCGCTGGCTACTAGCGCTTGCTGTTTGTGCTGGTGCTTGATCGGACAAAAATAGGCTTCAGTCGCCTGGATGACCGCAGAGGAAAAAGCCGCCACACCCATGGCGTAAGCGCAGTAGCTGCAATGCGCTTTGGACACCCAATCGAGGTAACGCAGTTCCTGCCGGTCAAAGGTATTGAACTGCGCGCGGGCTATGCGCGGCAATTTATAAATCGGAAAGCACACATACTGGTACACCCACACCGACAGGTCCAAAAAAACCAGCGGCACCGCCATGCCGTAAATCAAGGGGCCGGTGATGATGTTGATGGGGCGCAGGCGCCGCAGCAGCGCCCACAAGCCCAGCGCGTTATTGGCCGGTCGCTCCGGCACCTGCGCAGTCATTGCGGCTAGCGCTTACTTAATCAGCGTGACCGGCAACTTGCTGGCGCTGGCCACGCGCTGCGATACCGAGCCCAGCAAAAGGTCGCCAAAAGCAGAGCGCCCTTTGGCACCTAGCACGACCAAGTCATATTTGCCCGTCTTAGCCGCTTGAATGATTTCGGTGGCCACATGCCCGGTTTTGATAATCATGTCATGCGCCACCTCGGCCTTGTCCAGCAACTTGCGGGCTGCCTGCAAGTCTTTGTCACTCAGCTCGCGCAAATAGTCGGCCAGTGCGCCCTTGGGCGTGAACTTCTTCATGTGTTTGAAGCCCGTGTCGTCATGCACCGAAATCAGCGTGATCTTGGACTTGGCACGCACCGCCGCCACCAATTGGGCCGCGTATTCGGTGGCACGCAAAGCGCTGGGGGAGCCGTCAACGGCGACGAGTATTTTCATGGTGCTGTCCTTTAGTAAGCAGGGCCGAGCCTAAGCGCCAAGGGCCGCGCTATGGTTGCGCTAGATCAGACAATGGACACTTGGCTAGCCCAAATGGGTTGCTTAGGGAACCTCTGCATAAGTCAAAACCCGTCATTGCGAGCGCAGCGAAGCAATCCATTTTTGCTTGCCAATCAATCACTTATGGATCGCCGCGTCGCTGCGCTCCTCGCGATGACGGACTTATGCAGACCTTCCCTAGCAAACCATATTGCTATCTTCAGATTGCAAATAGCCGATAGCTTTCTGTCACAAAAGCGTGGGGTACTTTGGCTGGCAAAAATGCCGCGCGTTTGCTTTAGTTAGCCCTTGCGCACGCAGAGGCCAGCGCCTCCAAGTCCGGCTCCACACCAATACCGGGTAGCGCGTCTAAAGTGATGCAGCCATCCCGCACTTGCGCTAGCGGCGGCGCCAACAGGCTGCGCAAGGCGTTGTCGTTGGCATCGACTTCCAGCAAGCCATCGCCACCCGCAGCAGCCAGCACATGGGCCGAGGCCATGAGGCCGATGCCCGCACCCAAAAAATGCGGGCAATAGCGCAGGCCTTGCGCCCTTATGTTTTGGATGACCTGCCAAGCGCCGGAGATGCCGCCCCATTTGGCGATGTCGGGCTGAACCACGCCGAACGCGCCGCTGGCGATGCCTTGCGCAAAGGCTTGGCGGCCCAGCATATTTTCCCCAGCGGCCACCAATATCACTGACGGGCGCTACACCTACTTGCTTGAACCCCATTTGCGACACTGCGGTGGAGCAGCGCTTGATGACGCAGTTGGGGGCTATCATGGAAAAGAATGACGCGCCGCCCGAGGCCTTTTTGCGACTGGATTTACCCTTGCCAATAGGCACTAGGATTTGATATGCGATTTAAAGCAGTGGTTTTCGATGCCTATGGCACCTTGTTCGACGTGTACTCGGTGCAGCATCTGGCCGAACAATTGTTTCCGGGGCAGGGCGCCGCATTGGCGCTGGCTTGGCGAGACAAGCAGATCGAGTACACGCGCCTCATCACCCAGTCGGACCCCAACCCATCCACGGGCAGCCGCTTTTACCAGTCGTTTTGGGACCTTACCCGCTTGTCGCTGCACTACTGCCTGGACCGGCTCAAGCTTGACCGCAGCCTAGGACAGGATGTGGCCTTGATGGGCCAGTACGCCAAGCTCAGCCCTTTCCCCGAAAACCTGGAAGTCTTGCGCCGCATCAAGCACCACGGCCTGACTACGGCGATCTTGTCGAATGGCAGCCCGCAAATGCTGGACTCTGCGGTACAAAGCGCCGGCATGGCCACCTTGCTAGACCATGTGATTTCGGTGGATGGTCTACGCCTATTTAAGACCGCGCCGCAGGCCTATGCGTTGGTGCAACAAACTATAGTGTTGCCGCTGGAGCAGATACTGTTTGTCTCCAGCAATGCGTGGGACGCGCTGGGCGCCAACTGGTATGGCTTGTGTACGCATTGGGTGAACCGGCAAGGTTTGCCTTTTGAAGCACTGGATCCGCGCCCGAATTTCACGGGGCCCGATTTGCGTTCGGTTTTACAGACTTTGGAACTTGAGGAATAAGCACCATGCTGGTCAAGCAAATTTGGACGGGAAACGACTACCGCAATTTCAACTACCTGGTGGCATGCCCCGAAACCGGCGAGGCCTTGGCGATTGATCCGCTCGATAGCCAAAAATGTCTGGACGCGGCCAAGGAGGCGGGCTGGGAAATCACCCAAATTCTCAACACGCACGAGCACCATGACCACATCGACGGCAACCAGGCCATTGTGGATAAAACCGGGGCCGCCGTGCTGGCGCACCATAAAGCCAAGGACAGCATCCCCGGCATGGCACGCGGCTTGTCGGCGGGCGACATCATCAAAGTAGGCAAGACCGTGGAACTGGAGGCGCTGGACACACCGGGCCATACCATGTGCCATATCTGCCTGCGTTCACACACCGAGCAGCCAGCCTTGTTTTCTGGCGACACGATGTTTAACGCGGGCGTGGGCAACTGCCATAACGGCGGCGATCCTGCTACGCTGTACCAAACCTTTGCCCAACAACTGCACGGTTTACCGGACAACACCCTGGTGTATCCGGGCCATGACTACATCGAAAACAATTTGCGCTTCACGCTGGACCGTGAACCGGGCAACACTGCGGCGCAAACCCTGCTGGACAAAGTGCAGGGCCAAAACCCGCAGCAGGCGTACGTCAGCCAACTGGCCGAGGAGCGCGAGGTCAACACGTTTTTCCGCTTGGGAAGCGCTGGCGTGGTCGCCCGTCTGCGCGAGGCTTATGCAGAATTACCGCCGAACCCGGATGCTATGACGGTGTTTTTGAAGTTGCGCGAATTGCGCAACCGCTGGTAAGGCCCACAGACGCCGCCGAAGGAACCCCTGAAGCAGTCCAAGCCCGTCATTGCGAGGCCGCAAGCCGTGGCAATCCACGGCTTTATGCCTTCATGGACTGCCACGTCGCTGCGCTCCTCGCAGTGACAGGAGCCGCGTCGCTGCGCTCCTCGCGATGACGGACTTATGCAGACCTTCCTTAAGGTTTTACAAAGCGCAGCGTAAAGCGGTCGCTCTCGCCGATGGCGGCGTATTTTTCGCGGTCTTTGTCCTTCAAGCGGTAGCTGGGTGGCAGCGTCCACACGCCTTCGGGGTGGTCTTTGGTGTCCTTGGGATTGGCGTTGACTTCGGAGCTGGCTTGCAACTTAAAGCCCGCTTGTTCGATCAGCGCGATGGCCACGTCCTGGCGCACATAGCCTGATGCAATTTGCTCTGCTTGGGTCTGGTCGGTGCGGCCCCGGTGGTCCACGATGCCCAAAATACCGCCGGGCTTTAAGGCCAGATAAAACGCCTTCAAGGATTCTTGCAGTTCGCCTTGTTCCATCCAGTTGTGCAAGTTGCGAAAACTGATCACTGCATCCGCGCTGCCCACAGGCGCGATGGCATGGCGGTCTGCGCGAAAGGGCGTTACCAATACCTTGCCGTACAAATCCGGCTCCTTGACCAGACGCTGCAGTAGCTTCGCATGGTCGGCTTGGTATTGCGGTTGCGAGCCATCGCGGTTGGCAGCGATATACAAACCCTTGTCCCTGAGCCAGGGCGCCAAAATTTCCATGTAGTAGCCACCGCTGCCGGGCAGGATTTCCACCACCGTGTTATCGGGGCGGATGCCAAAAAACGCCAGCGTTTGGGCCGGGTGCCGGAAAGGGTCGCGCGCCACATTGCCCGGTGAGCGGTAGCTGGCGCCCAGCAGGGGTTGGAAGGTGTCGGCGGTGGTGGGCTGCGCAAAGGCAGAAGGCAAGAACGCCAGTAGCGCCAGGGACAAACCGATAAATGGTCGTTTAAAAGCATGCATCGAAAGTCCCCAAAGGCTAAATCGTCACGGCAGGATAGCGGCTCTAGGGCTTGCGGTCGAAGTCACTCGCGTCATGCCGCTCAGCCAATTGGTTGTTGGCATCGCCCCAGGTACGGTTGACTTTGCGTCCGCGCTGCACGGCAGGGCGCTTGGCGATCTCGTCCGCCCAGCGGATCACGTGCGTGTATTCCTGCACTTGTAAAAACTCACCGGCTTCATAGAGCTGCCCTTTGGATAAGGCGCCATACCAAGGCCAGACCGCCATGTCGGCAATGCTGTATTCCTCGCCAGCCAGATAAGGGCGTTCTGCGAGGTGCTTGTCCAGCACATCCATTTGGCGCTTGACTTCCATGGCAAAGCGGTTGATAGGGTATTCCATTTTGCTGGGCGCGTAGGCATAAAAATGGCCGAAGCCGCCGCCTAGAAAAGGCGTACTACCCATTTGCCAAAAAAGCCAGGACATGCATTCGGTCTGCAGGACAAAGTCCTTGGGCATAAAGGCGTCAAATTTTTGCGCCAGGTACCACATGATGGCCGCCGACTCGAAGACCCGGACCGGTTCAGGCCCGCTGCGATCGAGCAAGGCGGGGATTTTGGAGTTGGGGTTGATGGCAACAAAGTCGCTGCCAAACTGCTGGCCCTCTTGGATGTTGATGAGCCAGGCGTCGTACTCAGCGCCGCTATGGCCTAAGGCCAGTAACTCTTCGAGCATCACCGTCACTTTGATGCCATTGGGCGTGCCCAATGAATACAGTTGCAGCGGGTGCTTGCCGACAGGCAGCGCCTTGTCGTGCGTGGCCCCGGCGATGGGCCGGTTGATATGGGCGAACTTACCGCCGCTGGCTTTGTCCCAGGTCCATACCTTGGGCGGTAGATATTCCGTGTTGTCGCTCATTTAGCATCCTTTAAATTGGGGTGCGCGCTTTTCTACAAAAGCCAGGGCCGCGCCTTTGTGGTCCTGGGTTTCAAAAGTGCGGATCATGTTGGGCGCTTCAGAGTCCAGTACGTCACCCAGCGAACCGCGTAGTGCGGTGTTGAGGTTTTGCTTCATATAGCCTACGGCGACCGTGGGCAGCGCGGCGAGTTCAGCAGCCCATGTGTGCGCGACTTGCGCAAGTTGCTCTGGAGCTACGACCCGGTTGACCAAGCCAATACGCAGGGCTTCTTCGGTTTGCACCACTTGGGCGGTGAAATACATCTCACGCGCCTTCGCCGCGCCGACCAGGAAATTGAGGAAATAGCTGCCACCAAAGTCGCCGGACAGCCCGATTTTGGAAAACGCGGTGGTGAATTTGGCATTGCTAGAAGCGATGCGCATATCGCAGGCCAGTGCCAAGGACAGGCCTGCACCCGCTGCCGGGCCAGGGATGACGGCTAGCGTGGGCTTGGGCATTTCATGCAGCCAGCGAGCGGACTCCATGATCATGCGCAGGCCTTGGGTGCGCTCTTCAAAGCTGACCGTCTCGCCTTGTCCCACGCTTTTGGCAAATCCTTTCACATCACCGCCAGCGCAAAAGGCATCTCCCGCGCCGGTCAGCACCACCAGACGCACACTGCGGTCGGCTGCCAGGCGGGCCAGGCTGCGCTCCAGGTTGATCAACATGGAGCGCGTCATCGCGTTGCGGGCTTCGGGGCGGTTGATGGTCAGGGTGGCGATGCCGCCCTCGATGTGTTCCAGAAGTTCTTGGCTCATGGTCTTCCTTGGTCGGGGTTCAATGCAATAGAGGCTAGTCTGCGAAAGTGCTTCTAGGTGGGGGAGCTCAGGCCGCCAGCAAGGCAGCTTTGGCCTCTTGGTATTCGCGTTTGAAGCGTGCCACCATCTCGCCCGCGGGCATCACTTCGCGGATCGCACCTATGCCTTGGCCGCAGCCCCAAATGTCTTTCCAGGCCTTGGCGGCGTTGGCGCCTTCACCACTGGCGAAGTTCATTTTGCTGGGGTCGCTCTGCGGCAAATGGTCGGGGTCCATACCGGCATTGCGGATACTGCCCTTGAGGTAATTGCCGTGGATCCCGGTGTAGAAGTTGCTGTACACAATATCGTCCGAATTGGACTCGGTAATCATCTGCTTGTAGCCTTCTACCGCGCGGGCCTCTTCGGTGGCAATAAATGCCGAGCCGATATAGGCAAAGTCCGCGCCCATGGCCTGGGCCGCCAGAATTGCACCACCCGAAGAAATAGCGCCGGAAAGTGCCACCGGGCCGCCAAACCATTGCCGGATTTCGGCCACCATGGCAAATGGGCTTTTGACGCTGGCATGGCCGCCGGCGCCCGCCGCTACGGGGATCAGGCCATCGGCGCCTTTTTCTATGGCCTTGTGGGCAAACACATTGTTGATCACGTCG
Organism: Comamonas sp. lk; assembly: GCA_945869165.1. Classification (GTDB taxonomy): domain Bacteria; phylum Pseudomonadota; class Gammaproteobacteria; order Burkholderiales; family Burkholderiaceae_C; genus Allorhodoferax. The sequence continues at coordinate 27,249 of CAMBNY010000012.1, forward strand.
TGCAGTACCACACCGCCCCAGGACTGCACAGCGCGGTTGACGTCCTCGCGTGCGCCCAGGCTGGTAATCACGATGGGCACTTTATATTTTTCGCAGACCTGCATATCGTGGTCCAGGCGGTCATTGCTTTTGTGCACGATCTGGTTGATGGCAAAAGGTGCGGCCGGCGCGTCGGGGTGGGCTTTGTCGTGCGCGGCAAGCGCCTCGGTAATTTCGGCCAGCCATTCGTCCAACTGGGCGGCTGGCCGCGCATTGAGGGCTGGCATAGAGCCGACCACCCCCGCTTTGCATTGGGCGATCACCAGCTTGGGGTTGCTGATGATGAAAAGGGGTGAGCCGATCACCGGGAAGGGTAGGTTTTTGAGTATGGGGGGCAGGTAGCGGGCGGGAGCGGTCATGAATTTCTCAGAGATCTAGGGGTTTGTTGGACGGAAGGCTGCGTAGCATACGGTAAGGCGCAGCACCCAAATCTCACCAAGGTGACAGCATTGCGCGGACTTTGCCCTAGTTTTACCTGCGCTAAGCGCTTGCGCGCGCATGCCGTGGTAGCCTCGTTGCGTTTCCACATAAGCTGGTGAATGATGAGGCTTCATTATTGGCAATTAGGGTGTATGGCGCTGGCATGTGCGATGCCGGTAAGCGTCGGCGCGGCGCTAGGCGAAGCGCCGTTCACGCCTGGTGTTTCTGAAGCGGTCGATGGCCGAGTCGCACGCTACGAGGCAGCCAAAGTGGCGCAGGGCTACCGGACTTATACGGTGGAGTTGAACAACGGCACGGTGGTACAGGAGTTCGTCAACTCTAACGGTCGTGTATTTGCATTGCGTTGGAGTGGTCCCGACCTTCCTGATATGGGTATGCTTTTGGGCTCCTACCTGCCTGTGTTCAAAGCCTCAGTGCAAGCGGCTCGGCAAGCGGGCAAACGTGGCGGGCCGGTGGTGGTGCAAGCCGGGGGCTTGGTTTTGGTGTCCACTGGCGCAATGCAGGCCTTCAGCGGCTACGCCTACCTGGAGCCGCTGCTGCCGGCGGGCTTGGACGTGCAGACGCTCCTCAAGTAGTGTTTGCGACATGAAGCGCTTTTTTCTGATGCTCGTGTCGGCGCTGTGCTTGCAGGGCTGTGGTGGGGGCGCGGCCAATAACACGCCTGTGGCGACCGGTGCTGGCGCCGATACATTGATTTCGGGCAACGCCAGTGTGCAAAGTCAATTAGATGTAGGTTTCAATAGTAGCCCGTGGGCGGGCGAGGTTAATGTGGTAGACCTGGTCGTTGATAGCGGTCCTGACGGTCCGGGTGTCAACCGGCTCTATACCAGTGTCAAGATCTGCCAGCCCGGTAGTACAGCGGTTTGCAAAACCATAAACCATGTGCTGGTGGACACCGGTTCAGTGGGACTGCGTTTGCTCGCCAGTGCGGTACCTGTGAATTTGCAGCTAAGCGCCGCCGGGAACCCCGGTGATAAGGTATTACTGGGTTGTGCCAATTTTTTGGATGGCTCCTTCGCCTGGGGCCCCTTGGTGCTCGCGGATGTGAAGCTCGCGGGATTAACCGCTAGCAACACCACGGTGCAACTGGTCGGGCACTCCGACTATCGCCACGTGCAGGGTCAATGCTCCTCGGGTGACCCCATCGTGACTGCGACCGACTTGGGTGCAAACGGCATCCTGGGTGTTGGTTTGAGTCAACAGGACTGCGGCAGTGCCTGTGATCCTCAAAGCCGCCGCAGCGCGCGCAATGGTAGATATTTCAGCTGTGTCGACGCCGCCTGCACCCAAGTTACAGGATCGGCTCTGGCGGTGGAAAAGCAGCTACAGCAAGTAGTCGCCCGATTTCCCACAGACAACAACGGGCTGGCTATTCAAATGGATGGCGTGGCTTACCCTGGGGAGCCCGTGGCTCGCGGGAAAATGATTTTTGGACTGGGCACGCGCAGTAACAACCAGTTTGCGAGTGCGCAGGTTTTGGCGACGACAAATCAAGGTTTCTTGAACGGCGCCTTAAGCAGCACCAACGGCGTGAGCCTAGGTAATTTTTCAAGCACTTTCCTAGATACCGGCTCCAACGGAATTTATTTCGATTTCAATTTACCCAGTTGCGTCTACCCTTACGACAGTGGTTTTTACTGTCCTCTAGCGGATATGGCGTTTAACGTCGTTCTGTCGGGTGTCCGTTCCGGACAGGTTGGTGCAAGTTTCACCGTGTCCAACGCGGCGCAATTGCTAAGTAGAGGCAATTTTGCGCTACCTACTTTGGGAGGCTCCATCAGCATGGTGGGGGGTTTAGATTTGGGCTTGCCCTTTTTCTTTGGCAGAACCGTGGTTCTTGGCATCGATGGCATGTCTGCCATCGGTGTCGGTGCGGGTACCGTCACAGGGCCGTTCTATGCTTTATAGCCAACTGAACGCTTGGCGTTTGCAATCAAACCCTGTGCTTATGGCCGTCTCGTCATGGGCACTAGCGCTTGTTCGCCAGCGCGAGTGCCACGGCTTTAACCAGCGCCGGGCCTTGGTAAATCAGACCGGTGTAAATCTGCACCAAGTCGGCCCCTGCCTGGCGTTTTTCCAAAGCGTCTTGCGCATGCATGATGCCGCCTACGCCAATGATGGGATAGTGCGGCCCCAGAGCAGCGCGCAATTGGCGGATGACGGCATTGCTGGCCTCACGCACGGGCGCGCCGGACAAGCCGCCCGTTTCTTCCCCGTATGGAAGCCCACGCACCGCTTCGCGGCTGAGCGTGGTGTTGGTGGCAATTACCCCGTCTATCCCGTGGCGCAACAGGGTGGCGGCGATGACGCTGATTTGGGCCGGGTCCAGGTCCGGGGCGATTTTCAGGAAGATGGGGGTGCGCTTGGGCAAGGGGCCGCCCGCATCGTCGAACACGGTGTGGTGATGCGCCAGTTCTTCGCGCCGCTGGGCAATGGCCGAGAGCAAGGCGTCTAGGGCCGCATCACTTTGCAAGTCACGCAGGTTTTTGGTGTTCGGGCTGGAGATATTCACGGTCACGTAATCCGCGTGCCCGTAAACGCCGTCCAGGCAAGTCAGGTAGTCATCGGTAGCACGTTCGATGGGCGTAGCCGCGTTTTTACCGATATTGAGGCCTAGCAAAAGGCCGGGGTGGCGTGCGCGGCGCAAACGCGAGGCCTGCACATTACTAACAAAAGCATCCAGGCCACCGTTGTTAAATCCCATGCGGTTAATCAGGGCCTGCGCCCCAGGGATTCGAAACATGCGCGGTTTGGGACTACCGCTTTGCGCCAGCGGCGTCACCGTGCCTACTTCTACAAAGCCAAAGCCCATGGCGCCTAGCGCGTCGATGCAACGGGCGTTCTTATCCAGACCTGCGGCCAAGCCTACGCGGTTGGGAAAGCGCAAGCCCGCCACGGTCACCGGGTCCGCTATTTGGGTCTGGGCATAAGCCAGTTGCAGGGGCGTGCCCTGGGTGCGGGCCAGCGCTTTTAAGGTGAAGTCGTGCGCAGCTTCGGCGTCCATGCCAAATAAAAAGGGGCGTACCAAGCCGTAGGGCACCAGAGACATTGGATAATTCCTGTTGATTACTACTACACAATCTCGCATTGTCCCCGATGGTTTCTATGTCCAATTCCCCAGCCCCCGCATCCTCCGATCAACGCCAGCGCACGCAAGACGAACTCAAAACGCTGGTCGGGCATGCCGCATTGGACTATGTGGTGCGTGGGCAATGGGTGGGTGTGGGCACGGGCTCGACGGTAAATAAATTTATCGAAGCGCTTGCAAGTATCCGCCATGACATACCGGGCGCGGTCTCCAGTTCGCAAGCCAGCACCGAGCGTTTGCGCGCCCTAGGCATTGAGGTGCGCGATGCCAATGAGGTCGATCGGCTGGCGGTGTATATCGATGGCGCCGATGAGATTGACGGCAAGGGGTATATGGTCAAAGGCGGCGGCGCGGCCCTCACACGCGAAAAAATCGTGGCCGCCCAGTCGGATCAATTTGTCTGCATTGCCGATGGGTCCAAGCGGGTGCAGGTGTTGGGCGCTTTCCCGATTCCGGTGGAGGTCATCCCTATGGCGACAGCACGCATCATTCGCCAGTTCGCTGCGATGGGCGGACAGGCAGCTATCCGCATGGCAGGTGCAAAGCCGCTGGTAACTGACAACGGTCAGTATGTGCTGGATGTCAAAGGCCTGGCTATCTCCGATCCGCTTGGATTTGAAACCGCGGTCAGCCAGTGGCCCGGCGTCGTTACGGTGGGGGTATTTGCTTTTCAGCGCGCCACCACCTGCTTATTGGCGACGGATGCGGGCGTGCAGACCTTGAGCTTCTAGTACCAGCAAGCCGGGCGCTGCGATTGCACGCCACGCCATGCCCAGCGTTTGCGACTACCCGCAGCGCTACAGTTTCACGTTGGCAAACGTCGCGTGTTTATGGAGGTTCATGGCCACCACGACCCGTTTTCCCTGTGTAGCAGGCACTTCATGCGTGAGTATGCCGGGGAACATAACCAGCATATTGGGTTTTATTTGCAGCGGGTATTTCCCGGCAAAAACAATAGGGGCACTGTCATCGTGGGATTCCAGATAAATAGAGCAACTGAAGTCGGACGGGAAATGGTTGTGAGGAATGGTGTAACTGGCTTGCTCGTAAATAATGCCCCAGCATTCGCTGACAATCATTTCCATATTCAGCGCATCCAGGTTTGCAGACAGTAATTTGCTCGCCTCTTTGCTGACCTGGAGCACCACTTGCATCAGCGGACCGAATTTATCGGTGAGCAGGTGGCTGCGCCATGGGCTCATGTAGGTCGCTTTCACGTTAGATTCGGGCGATTGCGGGTGGCTCTCACGCAATTCATCGATAGCCAAGCGGGCCAATTGGAGTTGGGCTTGCAAAGGGCTTAGATCGGCGACGAAAACTGGTATGTCGGCATGGGCCATAAATGGCTGAACTGCAATCATGTGTATAAAACCTCTGCTCAACGAATAGGTAAACGCGATCCTCTGCCCCGCGTGTGCGCTTTAGCTATTTTTCCAAATAGTTACTAGAGCTCAGCCCCAACCTCGGAAGCTGGATCTAGATTCTGTTGCGCGCAGGTGGAAGGATTTTAGGGTTGTTTGTCCATACCACGGGTCTTCTGCTTGAGCTCGCCCAGTAGGGGCCTTGATGTAGCGCAAAGTATCGCACTGGCTTGGAACCGTCCCATCGAAGCCGATCTGCGCTGGCTCATAGTGTGCGCTGGGAATAAAGGAGACACAAATAATCACGGCCCGAGAAGGGCCGTGATGGGAGTTAAGTCTGGAAAATATTATTTTTTTGGAGCCCGTCCACCGCTCTTGGTACATTCGTCCATAGTTTTGAACGCGGTGAAGTTCTTGGTTTGCTTGTAGCTGGGGCTGGTTTTGTCGTGGCAAATACCGGCGTTGGATTTTTTCACTTCAGGGTCTGCCTCCGCTTTGGGGGCGCTGGACGCTGGCTTTTCTGGCGTGGCGGCGGCAGTGGCCGTTTGCGCTTGTGCAGTGATCCCGGCCAAAGCGAATAAAGCGGCTATCAAAGTAGTTTTCAACATGGTTTCATTTCCAAAGCATGGCGAGCTTGCCACGCTATTACAACGCCTGGGCAGCGCTGTGGTTGACGCCGGACTGGACTTTACCGTCGGCTTACAAAGGCCCTTCGAAGCGTCTCACAGCCTTTGAATACTGCAAAACATGCCATCCGGCTCGGCGGAGTTAGCATAAAGACAGCCCGTGTCATAGCGCAACGCTTTGAGCAATCCACGCGCTTCAAATCGGGCTAACGCGTCCTTAAACCCAAAGCTTTCCCACACTTGCAGTTTGACGGTGAATGCAAAAGGCGCACCCGGTGCGAGCACGCGCAGGATTTCGTCTATGCAGTGGGCTCTCACGTGGCCGCTGGTGAAGGTGCCACAACAGATAGCAGCGCTATAACTGGCATCGGCCAAAGGCAGGCGGGCGTTCAAATCGGCACAGATCAATTCCCGGTAGCCTCCTTTTTGCCGGGCCACAGTCATCATCTCAGGGGAAATATCGATGCCGTCAATCGTGCCAAACCCGCGCGCCGCCAGTTCTCGTCCGACCAGCCCGGTGCCGCAGCCAATGTCTAACACGGCGCCTTGCCGCGCATCAAGCAGCGCCGCCAGCCGCTCGGCCACCAGCCTGGGCGACTGGTATTGCAGCCCACCGAGCATGGTGTCGTCATAGGTCGTGGCCCAGTCCCGGTACAGCGCCTGCGATTCTTCGTCGCTGGACAATGCGTAGGCGCGGCGCAAAAGTTCCTGTTCGCTATGGGGCAGGGCAGGGCTGGAGGGGTCAGCGAGGCTCATGATTGGAAAGGCTCCCGGCTATCAAAAGGGTGATGGTTCCAGCACCGATAATCGCACACGATGCCGCGCCCAAAGCCCGCCAAGAGGCCCAAGCCCATCCTGTAGTTTGTCGATCCCCAAGGAATACCCCATGAAACGACGCACTCTTTTGCAAAGCGCGAGCGCCCTTGCCATGTCTGGCGCACCTGCGTGGGCCGAGCCGGGCTTTCCGAGCAAGACTTTGCGCTACATCGTCCCCGTGGCTGCTGGCGGCGGCAGCGACATGGTGGGTCGCACCGTCACCGAGCGCTGGGGCCGCCTGTTGAAGCAAAGTTTTGTGGTGGACAACATTGGCGGTGGGGGCGGCGTGCTGGCCTGTCAGGCCACGATGCGCGCGCCAGCGGACGGCTACACCCTACTGCAAGGCTATGTCGCCACGCACGGCACCAGCCCGGCTACGCGCACGCTGCCCTATGACGCGATCAAAGACTTCACGCCCGTGGGCATGATTGGCGGCACGCCCAACGTGCTGGTGGTCAATGCCTCCTTGCCGGTCAAAAACCTCAAAGAGTTTTTGGACTATGTGAAGAAAAATCCAGGCCGCCTCAGTTATGGCTCGGCGGGGCAGGGCTCATTGACGCACCTGACCATGGAATTGTTCAAACAGCAGATCGGCTCCTTCATGGTGCATATTCCTTACCGGGGTGTGGCGCCGGCCTTTACCGACCTGATTGGCGGCCAGACGCAGGCCATGTTTCCTGGTCTTGCGGCGGCCATGCCGCATATCCGCTCTGGGCGCGTCAAGCCTTTGGCAGTGACCGGGTCGAGTCGCCACTCGTTACTGAAAGACACGCCTACGTTAGATGAATCGGGCTTTAAGGGTTTTGACGCGCAGCAGTGGTACGGCGTGGTCGGCCCGGCGGGTCTGCCTACCGATGTGCTCAAGACCTTGAGCGACACCCTGACGCTGACCCTGCAAGCGCCGGATATGGCCGAAAAACTCTCGGTCGAGGCAATTGAGCCGCGCCCTATGTCGCCCGAGGCTTTTGGTAAATTTATCAAGGCCGATATTGCCCGTTGGACCCAATTGGCCAAAGAACGCAACATCCAGCTCGAAGGCTGAGCGCCCACCCCGTATCTAACCGCCTCTTAGAAAGTAAACCATGGCCCGCAATACCCAGGTTAGTGCCGACCACCACGCGCCCCCCATTACTCGAATGCTGGCCGAGTTGGTGGCCCAACATCCTTCGCGCGGCTGGTCCGACGCGGTGGGCCATGCGGCGCACCGCACATTCCTTAACTGGCTGGGTTGTGCTGTGGGTGCTGCACAGCACGAGTCGGTCAATGCAGCCCTGGCGGCAGTACAGATGCTGCAACCCGCCCCGCAAGCTAGCGTGCTTGGACGCACTGAAAAAGTAGATATGGCCAGCGCGGCCTTGGTCAACGGTATCGCCTCGCATACTTTTGACTTTGACGACACCCATCTCAAAACCATCATCCACCCGGCTGGCCCCGTGGCCTCGGCCTTGCTGGCCTTGGCCGAGCACCAAGGCATCAGCGGGCGCGCGCTGATCGACGCGCTGGTGTTGGGTATCGATGTGTCCTGCCGCATCGGCAACGCCATGTACCCGGACCACTATGACCGGGGCTGGCACATCACCGGCTCTACCGGCAGCGTGGGCGCTGCGGCGGGCTGTGCGCGTTTGCTGGGCCTGAATGTGGACCAAACCGCCATGGCCCTGGGCATTGCAGCGTCGCAACCGATCGGCATGCGCGAGCAGTTTGGCAGCATGACCAAGCCCTTTCACCCGGGCGGCGCGGCGCGCGCCGGTTTGATGTCGGCGCTGCTGGCGCAGCAAGGCTTTACCGCCAGCCCGCGTGCCCTGGAAGCACCGCGCGGCATGATGCAAACCATCTCCACCAAAAACGACTGGTCAGAGATCACCTCCGAGTTGGGTCAGCGCTTTGAAATAGCGTTCAACACCTTCAAGCCTTTTGCCTGTGGCATCGTGGTGCATCCGGGTATTGATGGCTGTGCGCAACTGCGCACCCAAGGCGTGCTCCCGGAGCAGATTGCGTCTTTAGAAATCAAGGTGCATTCGCTGGTACTGGAACTTTGCGGCAAAAAAGAACCGGCCGACGGCTTGCAAGCCAAGTTCAGCATTTACCACGGCTGCGCGGCTGGCTTGACCTTTGGCTGCGCTGGCGAGGACGAGTTTTCGGATGCCGTGGTCACCCGCGCTGACATGGTGGCCTTGCGCCGCAAAGTAGTCGCCACGGTGGATGACAGCATTGATGAAGCGGCGGCTGACATCACCGCCGTGATGCAAGACGGCAGCCGCCTGCATGTGCGTGTGGAGCACGCGATTGGTTCCTTGCAAAACCCGATGACGGACGCGCAATTGGAGGCGAAGTTTCACGGTCTGTCGGACGCGGTCATTGGTGCAGCGCGCAGTTCGGATTTGATCAAGGCGGCCTGGGCCTTGGGTGACGCACCCCAGGTGCAGACTTTGATCGCACAGGCACACGCTTAAGCCATGACCGCTAATGAAAAACCGCATATCGTGGTGCTGGGCGATGCCGAGCAAGCTTTGCGCCGCTTGGGCGACTGGAAGGCCATCGATCAAGCCGCCCACGTGAGCGTATACAGCCAGCCATTGCAAGGCGCTGCCTTGCTGCAAGCCATGCAAGAGGCCGATGTACTGGTACTGCTGCGCGACCGCATACCGCTAGATGCAGCGACGATTGCGCAACTGCCGCGCCTGCGTTACCTGGTGTTTACCGGCTCGCGTAACACCACGCTCGATGCGGCAGCTTTGGCGGCGCGGGGCATACCGGTTAGCCATACCGAATGGGGTCCATCCAAAGAAAGTACTTGCGAACTGACTTGGGCGCTGATTTTGGCAGCCACGCGCCAACTAGCGGACTACAGCGCTTTGCTGGCACAAGGGCAGTGGCGCGCGGCGGCGCCGCAAGCCCTGCCTGGTGTGCTGCACGGCGAGGTTTTGGGCTTGGTGGGTCTGGGTGAAATTGGCAAGCGTGTGGCCCAGGTCGGCAAGGCTTTAGGTATGCAAGTGCTGACCTGGAGCCCGAATATGACACCCGAGCGCGCTAGCGCGCATGGCGTGCAGGCCGTGCCCTTGGACGAACTGCTGGCACGCGCCAAAGTGCTAAGCCTGCATCTGGTGCCATCGGCCACCACGCGCCACCTCATCAATGCCGAACGCTTGACTCTGATGCGGCCCGACAGTCTGCTGGTCAACACCTCACGCGCGGCGCTGATAGACACGGCAGCATTGGTGGATGCCTTGCGCGTAGGGCGCATCGGTATGGCGGCTTTGGATGTGTTTGACACCGAGCCCCTGCCAGTGGACAGCGCCTTGCGCGATTGCCCGCGCCTTTTGCTCACGCCGCACTTAGGTTTTGTGGTGGAGCCGGTGTACCAAACCTTTACCGATGGCGTGCTGCAATGCTTGCACGCCTTTTTGACCGGGCAGCCTTTGCCCCGGCTTTTGAAAGCAGCACCATGATGCAATCAATGTGGTCTTTGGGCTGGCGCACTTTGTGGCGCGATGTGCGCTCCGGCGAATTGCGCTTGCTGGTTTTGGCAGTCACCCTGGCTGTGGCCGCCCTGACGGCAGTGGGCTTTTTTGCCGACCGTTTGCAAGCCGGTTTGAAGCGCGACGCGCGCCAGTTACTAGGCGGCGATGCGGTTATCGCCAGCGACCGCCCCGCGCCCGCAGTATTTGCCGAACAAGCCCGCAGCCTAGGCCTGGCGATGGTGAACACCCAAAGCTTTCCCACCATGGCGCGTACCACGCAAGAGCAAGGCGGCAATAGCAAACTGGTGGCCTTGAAATCGGTAGAGCCGGGCTACCCCTTGCGCGGAACCCTGCGTATCGCCGATGCGCCCGGTGTGCCGGAGCGGCCTGCGCGCGGCATACCCGCGCCGGGCGCAGTGTGGGTGGACGCCCAATTGCTCGATGCGCTAGGCATTGGCGTGGGTGACAGCCTGCTACTGGGTGAACGCAGCTTGCGGGTAGCGGCCATCATCGTGATCGAGCCCGACCGGGGCGCTGGCTTTATGAATTTTTCGCCGCGTGTGATGCTCAACAGCCAAGACTTGGCCTCTACTGCCCTAGTGCAACCAGCCAGCCGCGTGAATTACCGTTTGGCAGTAGCGGGCGAGGATGCGCAAATCAAGCGTTTTATGGATTCGGCGACGCAGCGCATCAAGACTGGTCATGGGGCGAACGCGGATGACACGAAGAAGGCTGTAACACCATCGCAAGCCAAGGCGTCCAACACCGAAGCACCGGTCATAGAAGCGGACAAAGACGCCGCCGCCAATGAGCCCTTGCGCGGAGTGCGCATCGAGTCCACGCAAACCGGCCGCCCCGAAATGGGCCAGACCTTGCAACGCGCAGAAAAATTTCTGTCGCTGGTAGCTTTGTTGGCTGCTTTGCTCAGCGCCGTAGCCGTGGCCCTGGCGGCGCGCTCGTTTGCAGCCAAGCATTTGGACGATTGCGCCATGCTTCGCGTGCTGGGCCAAAGCCAACGCACGATTGCCGGAGCCTATGCCTGGGAGTTTGCGTTGGTGGGTTTGTTTGCCAGTGCGCTAGGGGTGTGCATTGGCTTTGGCGTGCATTATTTATTTGTGCTGCTGCTAGCCGGTTTGGTGGACGCGCAGCTGCCCCAACCCGGACTTGCGCCTGCCGCGCTGGGCATGGGCATGGGTTTGACGCTCTTGTTTGCGTTTGGGCTTCCACCCGTTTTGCAATTGGCGCAGGTGCCGCCCTTGCGGGTGATACGCCGTGACGTGGGTAATTTACGCCCCGCATCCCTGGGTGTGTTGGCGCTGGGGGTGACCGGTTTCGCCGCTTTGTTGTTGGTGGTCAGCAGCGACTTGAAACTGGGCCTGATTGCGGTGGCGGGATTTGCCGGTGCGGTGCTGCTTTTTGCGCTGCTTAGTTGGTTGGCCATCAAGCTCTTGCGCGCTAGCGTGAATGAAAGCAGTGCCCCGCGCGCGCTGGTGCTGGCAACGCGCCAAATCGCAGCGCGGCCTGCGTTTACCGTGGTGCAGGTCAGCGCCTTGTCGGTAGGCTTGCTGGCATTGGTGCTTTTGGTGCTGCTGCGCACCGATTTAATCGCCAGTTGGCGCAAAGCCACGCCGCCCGATGCGCCAAACCGCTTTGTCATCAACGTCAGCCCCGAGCAGTCGGCCGCGTTTGTGCAAAACCTGGAAGACGCGGGTGTGAAAAAGTACGACTGGTTCCCTATGATCCGTGGCCGCCTGGTGGCGATCAACGGTACCAGCGTATCGTCCGAAACCTATACCGAAGATTTTGCCAAGCGACTGGTGGATCGCGAATTCAACATCAGCTACAGCGCTAAGCAACCGGACAACAACCTGATCGTTGGCGGCCAATGGACCCCCGAAGAAGCCGGCGCTATCAGCATGGAAGAGGGTATTGCCACCACGCTGGGGCTGCAAGTGGGTGACACCTTGCGCTTTGATATGGCGGGGGTGGCAGTGGACTCCAAAATCACCTCGCTGCGCAAAGTGGACTGGGGCTCGATGCGAGCCAACTTTTATGCGCTCTATCCGGTGAGTACCTTGGAGGGTGTGCCCGCCACCTTTATGGGCTCTTTCAAAGCACCTTTGCAGGCAGGTTTTGATAATGCGCTGGTACGCCGCTTCCCCAATGTCACCAATGTCGATATGAGCGCCACCATCAACCAGGTGCAGCGGGTTTTGGATCAGGTGATACGCGCCGTAGAGTTTTTGTTTGGCTTTACCTTGGCGGCAGGTCTGGTGGTCTTGTTTGCAGCGGTCAGCGCGACGCGCGAAGAACGTGCGCGCGAGTTCGCCATCATGCGCGCGGTGGGCGCGCAAAACAGCTTGCTGCGCCAGGTGCAAAGGCTGGAGTTGGCGGGGGTTGGCTTGCTGGCGGGCTTTTTGGCCTCCATTGTTGCCAGTGCTTTGGGCTGGGCCTTGGCGCGCTATGTGTTTGAGTTTTCCTGGACCGTGTCCTTGTGGGTGCCGCTGCTGGGCGCACTGGCCGGCGCGGCGCTGGCCTTGATGGCGGGTTGGTGGGGCTTGCGCGAAGTGTTACGCCGCCCGGTGGTCGAAACGCTGCGTAAAGCAACAGCCTGAAAGCGTCCCATGGACGAAGACGATGCTCAAGCCCAAGCCCAGCGCGCCGCCGCCTTCGAAGCCCTGGGCGGCGAGCCGCAGGTAGAGGCGCTGGTGGAGCGTTTTTACGATTTGATGGAGCTAGACCCGGCCTACACCGCTTTGCGCGCCGTACATGGGCCGGACCTGGCGCAGGCGCGGCAAAAGCTCACCTGGTTTTTATGCGGCTGGCTGGGCGGGCCACAGCATTACACCGAGCGCTTTGGCCACCCGCGCTTGCGCATGCGGCACATGCCTTACACCATCGGCATTGTGGAGCGCGACCAATGGCTGGCCTGCATGGACCAGGCCATGGCTGAAGTCGGTATGGCTGAGGCCGTGCGCCTGCGTTTGCGCGACTCTTTTTTCCAGACCGCCGACTGGATGCGTAACCGCTAAGCCTTGGCTGATGGCCGTTGACCGGCTCAACTGATCTTTGCGCCCTTGGCCGCGCGTTTGTTTTTGGCGCGCGCAAAGTCCCACCAAGGCAGGACCTTGCGCAAGGCACGCACCTCGCCGCTGAGTTCGGGGGTGTAGCCGCTGAGCTGCGCCAACGCACCGGTCCAGGCGCTGCTTTGTAAGAGCTGGCGTAGGCTTTGCAAAGCAGGCGCTTCCAAGGCGGATTTCAGGCAGACCAGGTGGTAACTTTCTTGCACCAGTGGCAAAAAATGCAAGCCATGGGCCGCGGCTGCGGCGGCAATGCCCAAGCCGGCATCGGCACTGCCTGACGCTATAGCCTGCGCGACTGCGCTGTGGCTAGGTTCGGTACGCTGATAGCCCTTGATCGCATCGCTGGAGATGCCTGCTTGTTGGAGCAATTGGTCCAAGACGACGCGGGTGCCGGTTCCTAATGCACGGTTAAGGTAGCGTACGCTTGCGCGCTGCACATCGGCCAGGCTTGAAATTCCCAAGGGATTGCCAGGAGTCAGCATCAGCCCTTGCATACGAGTGGCAAAGCCGATAATTTTGTGCTTGCCCGGTTGTAACAAGGGCTTGTAGGTACGCTCGGTGTGGGAGCCTGGCGCGGGCGTTTGGATGGTGTGAAACCCGGCCAGGGTGCAGCGCCCTTCGTTGAGGGCGCGAATCGCATCGACACTGCCGCAAAAGCGGATGTCCAGGTGCAGCCTCTCGCCTATGTCCTGGCCGATGGCCAGTGCCTGCTCGCGCAGCAAGGCCAGGCCGTCGTCATGGCTGGCGTATAAGGTCAGCACTTGCGCGTGCGCATCAAAAGCGACTGCAAAGGCCGTTTCCAGGTCCGCCCGCAAAGCCTCTATCTGCGGTGCCAAACGCGCCTGCGCTTGGCGCTCGGCCCACATTAGTTTTTCTCCAAAGCTGCTTAGACGCGCAGATTTGCCCTTATCCCACTGGAGCAATTCATTGCCCAATTCATTTTCCCAGCGCTTGAGTTCACCCCAGACATGCCGGTAGGACAGACCCAGTGCGCGTGCGGCCGCACTGATGGAGCCTTGGCTGGCTACCGCTTGCAGCAGTGCGATCAGCGCATTGCGCAATGGCTTTGTCTGCGCATCGCGGCTCAAGGTGTAATGAAAGGCTAGCCTATGCACGGTGTTACATATCGCAAGGTATTGGTCAACGCCCTACGATAACCGAGATATGCATTCATTTTCTGATAGTGCGCTTTTGGCATTGCAGCTACTGGTTTCACTGGACCCCTTGTTTTTGGCCATTGTGGGCCGCTCGCTGGCGGTGAGCGCCTGCGCGTGCATGTTGGCCTGCAGCCTAGGCTTGGTGCTAGGTGCCTGGCTGGGCGTGGCCCGCTTTACGGGGCGAGGCTTGGTGTTGACGCTGCTCAATACTGCGCTGGCCGTGCCCTCGGTGGTGGTGGGTCTGGTGGTGTACTTGCTGCTCTCGCGCTCCGGGCCTTTGGGGTATTTGGGTTGGCTATTCAGTTTCAAAGCCATGGTGCTGGCGCAAGCGGTGTTGGTGCTGCCGGTGGCCACGGCACTGACGCGCCAGGTGGTGCAGGACGCCGAACAGGCGCACGGCGAGCAATTGCAATCTTTGGGCGCGGGGCGCTGGATGCGCAGCGTATTGCTGGCCTGGGACGAGCGCCATGCTTTGCTGGTGGTGCTGCTGGCGGCTTTTGGGCGCGCGATTTCCGAAGTCGGCGCAGTGATGGTGGTGGGCGGCAATATCGAAGGCTTTACGCGGGTGATGACGACTGCCATTGCGTTGGAGACGTCCAAGGGCGACCTGCCCTTGGCCCTGGCGCTGGGCTTTGCTCTGTTGATGGTGGTTTTGCTACTCAATGCGCTGGTAGCGCTGTTGCAGCGCTGGGGGCAGGGAGCGGGTATGCGCGTGGGTAGCTCGGGCGCGGTGGTGCTATGAAGGTATTTTTGCGCATCGTTATGGGCACAAGGCTGTTTCAAGCGAAAGCGCAGGCGTTGTGAGCGTCCAAGTCCAGACTCTGGAGGCAGGCGTTCAGTTCGGGCCGGATGGGCGCAGTCTTTCCCGCTGGCAGGCAGAGACGGTGGCGGCGTTGCGCGATGTTTCGCTGTCCATCGCCGCGGGCGAGCGCGTGGCCTTAGTCGGCGCTAATGGTGCGGGCAAAAGTACCTTGCTACGTTTGTTGCATGGTTTGCTGTTGCCCACTGGGGGCAGCGTGCAACTGCAAAGCGGTTTGCGCCAGGCCATGTTGTTTCAAAGACCGCACATGCTGCGCATGCGGGTAGACAGCCAATTGGCGCTGGGCTTGTGGCTGCGCGGCACGCCCTGGCAGCAGGCGCGCCAGCAGGCCATGGCGGCCTTGCAGCAATTTGAATTGCATGAGTTGGCCGCGCGCAAAGCGCACAACTTGTCCGGTGGGCAGCAGCAGCGCGTGGCCATGGCGCAGGCCTGGGCCTTGGAGCCGCAGATGTTGTTGCTCGACGAACCGACAGCCAGCCTGGACCCGCATGCCAAGGCGGAAGTCGAAAGCCTCTTGCAGGCGTTTGCGCAGGCCCGACCAGAGGCCAGCCTGGTCTTTGCCAGCCACAACCTGGGCCAGGTCAAGCGATTGGCTACGCGCGTGCTCTATTTGGAACGTGGGCGATTGCTGGCCGATCTGCCTGTAAAGGATTTTTTTAATGCACAGCGCTTGCAGGCGCTGTGTCCTACCGCTTATTTATTTGTAAAAGGGGAATTTTCATGAAATTTTTTGTATGGCTAAGGAATCTCCGTATCAGTCCAAACCCGTCATTGCGAGCGCAGCGAAGCAATCCATTTTTGCCGGGAAGTCAAACATCGGTGTATCGCCGTGTTGCTGCAATATGTGCCCTGTGTGTGTTGCCGGTACTGGCGCAGGCGCAGACCGCTATCGTGATGGCTTCAACGACTTCGACCGAGCAATCAGGTTTATTCGCGCATTTGCTGCCGGCCTTTAACAAGGCGACCGGTGTCGAGGTCAAGGTGGTGGCGCTAGGCACGGGTCAGGCCATCGATATGGGCCGTCGCGGTGATGCCGATGTATTGTTTGTACACGACCAAGCGGCAGAAGAAAAGTTTGTAGCCGAAGGCTTTGCGCTCAAACGCTTTGCAGTGATGTACAACGATTTTGTGCTGGTCGGACCTGCAGCAGATCCAGCCCGCACCAAAGGCGCGGACATTGTGCAAGCCCTGTCCAAAATCGCCGCTGCGAACAACGGCTTTGTGTCGCGCGGCGACAAGAGCGGCACACACGCCGCCGAACTGCGCTTTTGGAAAATGACGCCCCATGCGGATGCCAAAGGCAGCGGCTACCGCGAGTGCGGCTGCGGCATGGGCCAGGCGCTCAATATGGCCGCCGCCACCGGTGCCTATGCGTTAACCGACCGTGGCACCTGGTTGAGCTTCAAAAATCGCGCTGATTTGCAGGTGCTGGTACAGGGCGACCAGCGCTTGTTCAACCAATACGGCGTGCTGGCGGTGAACCCGGCCAAGCACCCGCATGTCAAAGCCCTGGATGCGCAAAAATTTGTCGATTGGGTGCTGTCCCCCGCTGGCCAGGCGGTGATTGCGGCCTACCGGATTGATGGGCAGCAATTGTTTTTCCCGAACGCGGGGAAATAGGCGAGGCGCCAATGATCTAAGCGCGGCCGGCGTCTGCGGCCTTGGCGGTCCGCACCGGTGCCAGCAGTACTAGCACCGCGCCAGCGCCGCCTTTGTTGGGCGGCGCTTGCACAAAGGCGATGACCTCGGCCTTTTGCACCAGCCAGCGCAGCACCTTGTCTTTGAGCACCGGCGCCTTGCCCGGCGAACCCAGGCCTTTGCCGTGCACCACGCGCACGCAGCGCAGGCCTTGCTTGTGCGCGTCGCGGATAAAGCGGCCCATGGCCTCGCGCGCGTCGTCGCTGCGCAAGCCGTGTAAATCCACTTGGCGCTGGATACTCCATTGGCCTTTGCGCAGTTTTTGCACCACGTCCGCGCCTACGCCGGGGCGGCGAAAGCTCAGGTCTTGGTCGGTATCTAGCAAGCTGCTGACGTCAAACTCATCGCTTAGCGACTCTTGCAGCGCCGCTTGAGCGTCCAGCTCGTGTTGCAGCACGTTGGCTGGCGGGGCCGGGCGCTTCAGGTCAGCACGCGCCACGGTCGGCAGGCGCTGCACCTTGCCCACCGCGCTTTCAAACAAATTGCGCTCTTTCTCGGCCCGCTTGGCCGCAAGCAGGCGGGCCGCTTGCTCGGCTTTTTCTCTGGCTGCTTGCGCTTGCAGTTCTTGCTTAATTTTTTGAAGGTCTTCCAAGCCGGGCATGGCGCGATTGTCCATGCAAGCGACGCAGATCCGCTAAGGAAGGTCTGCATAAGCCCGTCATCGCGAGGAGCGAAGCGACGCGGCGATCCATAAGTGCCTGATTTGTAAGCCCGAGTGGATTGCTTCGCTGCGCTCGCAATGACGAATTTGGACTTATGCAGAGCTTCTCTAAGGCGCTTCACACCAGTCCTTGCTCCGCCATAGAAAAAGACTGGCCTTGCGCCACGATGATGTGGTCCAGCACGCGCACGTCGATCAGCGCCAGCGCGGATTTCAGGGTGTGTGTCAGCATCTCGTCCGCCCGCGATGGCTGTACCGAGCCGCTGGGGTGGTTGTGCGCCAGCACTACGGCGCTGGCCTGGTGGTGCAAAGCGCGTATCACCACTTCGCGCGGATAGACACTGGCCTGGTTGACCGTGCCTTTGAACATCTCTTCCACGGCCAGCATGCGGTTTTGTACGTCCAAAAACATGACGGCAAACACTTCATGGGGCAGGGCAGACAAGCGTAACTGAAAGTACTGGCGCACCGCTTGCGGCGAGTCCAGCACCGTGCGCTCTTGCAGGCGCTGGGCCATGGCGCGGCGGGCCAACTCCAGCACTGCAATGATTTCAGCGCGCTTGGCCGGTCCCAGGCCTTTGACCTGGGCTAATTCTTTGGGGTCGGTATGCAGCAAGCCAGCGATACCGCCAAAGCCTTTGGCCTGGGTGCCGTTTTCGGCTACCCAGTGCGGGGTGCGCAGCAGCTCGTCCGCCAGTTGCAACACGTCTTTGCCGGGTATGCCGGTGCGCAGCAGGATGGCCAGGAGTTCGGTGTCGCTGAGCGCAGCGGGGCCGCGTTGCAGTAGCTTTTCGCGTGGACGGGCGTCCACAGGCATATGGTCCAGGGGCATGGCGGCAGTGGGTGTGACAGCGTTGATCGGCAGGGTCGGGGCGCTATTGCTGCGGTACATAGCCGCTGCCCCGTATCCATACAATAGTCGCAGATTATCTACAGCACTATGACCCACGACCTGCCTCGTATCCAAGCCGCTTCGTTTTTAACGCTGCACTACCGTCTGGCCGGCCCGGCGGGCGAGGTGATCAACACATTTGGCGGCAAACCCGCCACCCTCAGCTTGGGCACTGGTGAGTTATCCCCCGAAGTAGAGCGCTGCCTGCTGGGCCTGGAAGAGGGCGCGCACCGCAGCTTTGAATTAGCCGCCGGCGTGGCCTTTGGTCCGCGCAACCCGGATATGCAGCAGTGGGTTGCGGCCAGTTTGCTGCGCGACATGGGCGATCCGCAAGAGCGCTATGCGCCTGGCGATGTGGTGCAGTTCCCCACGCCGGACGGGCAAAGCAGCTATGCCGGTGCGGTGGTCGCGGTCAAGGGCGATGCCAGCGGCCAGGGCGCGCAGGGCGAAGGTGCGGTACTGTTCGATTTCAACCACCCGCTGGCCGGTCAGCCTGTCAGCTTTGAAGTGAAAGTGATTGCTGTTTTATGAACCCTCATGGCAACCAGTCCAGCGATATTTTGAGCGGCAGCGAAATCCTGTTGGCCGAGCCACGTGGCTTTTGCGCCGGGGTGGACAGGGCGATTGAAATTGTGGAGCGCGCGCTCTCCAAATTCGGCGCGCCGATTTATGTGCGCCATGAGATCGTGCATAACACCTTTGTGGTGAACGATCTCAAGTCCAAGGGCGCCATCTTTATCGAAGACCTGGCCGATGTGCCGCCGGACGCGACCCTGGTGTTTTCGGCCCACGGCGTGAGTAAGGCAATTCAGGACGAGGCGCAGCGGCGCGGCTTTAAGGTGTTTGATGCCACCTGCCCGCTGGTAACCAAAGTGCATGTGGAAGTGGCCAAGCTGCACAAAGAGGGCTACGAGTTCATTATGATCGGCCACAAGGGGCACCCGGAAGTGGAGGGCACCATGGGGCAGTTGGACAGTGGCATCCACTTGGTAGAAGACGTGGCCGATGTGGCCCGTGTGCAACCCGGGCAGTCGGCCAAGCTGGCGCTCGTCACGCAAACCACGCTGAGCATGGACGACGCGGCCGATATTGCGGCAGCCGTCAAAGCGCGCTTTCCGCAAGTGCGCGAGCCCAAGCAGCAAGACATTTGCTATGCCACCCAAAATCGCCAGGACGCCATCAAAATCATGAGCCCGCAGGTGGATATCGTGATCGTGGTGGGCAGCCCTACCAGCTCCAATAGCAACCGCTTGCGCGAAGTGGCGCAAAAACTGGGTACCGTCAGCTATATGGTGGACCACGCCAACGAGCTGGACCCGGCCTGGTTTGTAGGCCGCGGCCGCGTAGGCCTGACGGCGGGCGCCTCGGCCCCAGAGATATTGGTGCAAGCCGTCATCTCGCGCCTGCGTTCGCTGGGTGCCCTCTCGGTGCGGCGCATGGACGGCGTGGTGGAAACCATCAAGTTCCCGCTGCCCAAGGGTTTGAAGCCGGAAACGGACGGTCACGGCGCCCCGACGCCCTAAGCGCGCGGCCACGGGCCTATAGCGCCTAGCCCGCCCGGCCCGCCTAAAATCCGTGCTTTCGGCCTGTGCCCGAACCCTTACTACCTCACCATGCTCGACATCACCCTGCTTCGCAAAGACCTGCCTTCGGTTCTGGCCCGCCTTGAAACCCGCAAAAGCCCGCAAGCCTTTTTGCCGGTGGACGCATTTACCGCGCTCGAGGCTGAGCGCAAAACCATCCAAACCCGCACCGAAGAGCTGCAAGCTAAGCGCAACAGCCTGAGCAAGCAAATTGGCCAACTCAAGGCCAAAGGCGCGGCAGGGCAGGCCGAAGTCGATGCGGTGATGGCGCAGACTGCGGACATCAAATCCGAGCTTGACGCCTCGGCCACCCGCCTGGAAGGCATCCAGGCCGATATGCAGGCCTTGTTGCTCAACGTGCCCAATTTGCCGCACGAGAGCGTGCCAGTGGGCAAGGACGAACACGCCAATGTGGTGGTGCGCAGCTGGGGCGCGCCCAAGGCCATGGACTTCACCATCAAAGACCATGTGGATGTGGGCGAACCTTTGGGTCTGGACTTTGACATGGGCGTCAAACTCAGCGG
The DNA here is from genome assembly GCA_945869165.1 of Comamonas sp. lk. GTDB lineage: Bacteria > Pseudomonadota > Gammaproteobacteria > Burkholderiales > Burkholderiaceae_C > Allorhodoferax. Next base: position 47,499 of record CAMBNY010000012.1, read on the forward strand.
CGCACGCTTTACCGTGATGAAAGGGCCCGTGGCAAGATTGCACCGCGCTATCGCCCAATTTATGTTGGACGTGCAAACTCAGGAACACGGCTACACCGAGTGCTACACGCCCTATATCGTCAACGCCGAAACCCTGCGCGGCACTGGCCAGCTGCCCAAGTTTGAAGAAGATTTGTTTGCGGCTAAAAAAGGCGGGCAGGACGCGCAAACCGCGGACAACGCCGCGCTGTACTTGATCCCCACCAGCGAAGTGACGCTGACCAATTTTGTGCGCGACACCGTGCTAGCCGAAAGCCAGCTGCCTATGAAGCTGACGGCGCATACCGCCTGCTTTCGGTCCGAGGCCGGGTCCTATGGCCGCGACACGCGCGGCCTGATCCGCCAGCACCAGTTTGACAAAGTGGAGATGGTGCAGATCGTGCACCCTGACCACAGCTATGCCGCGCTGGAAGAGATGACTGGTCACGCCGAAGCTATTTTGCAAAAGCTGGGCCTGCCGTACCGCGTGATGAGTTTGTGTACCGGCGACATGGGCTTTGGCGCAGCAAAGACCTATGACCTGGAAGTGTGGCTGCCCGCGCAAAACACCTACCGCGAAATCAGCAGTTGCTCGAACTGCGAGGGCTTTCAGTCGCGCCGCCTGCAAGCGCGCTTCAAAAATGCGCAAGGTAAGAACGAATTGGTTCACACCCTGAATGGCTCAGGCCTGGCCGTAGGCCGCACGCTGGTGGCGGTTCTGGAGAACTACCAGAACGCTGACGGCTCGGTCACCGTGCCCGAAGCGCTGCGCCCTTACATGGGCGGCTTAGAGACATTGCGCCCCTGATAGAATCGCCATCCGCTACGACAGCGACCCGGAGAGATGGCAGAGTGGTCGAATGTACCTGACTCGAAATACAGGTAAAAACCTCTGTAAGCCCCGTAAATGCTAGGTTTTTTATGTTTTTAGCTGCTACACAAAGCCTACACAATCAACACAAACGGTAGTATCATTTTCAGCACGAAACGGCTGAAACATGACCAACACACAAACACTACCGACTCACTCAATTCTTGAGGGAAAACTTCATGTGTTCATGCGTGTTGGGTCGCCGTTTTGGTGGTGTGGATTTCACTTCGGTGGGAAATATATTCGGGCTTCCACCAAGCAAAAGAATCTTGACGCAGCGAAAGTCATCGCTCAGCAGTGGTACTTTCAGCAACGCAATGAAATTGAAAACGGCACAGTTTCATCGGCAAAACATGCGTTCGGAAAGTTAGCTGACGCAGCACTTGAGAACTACCAGAAGATGCTCGTTGATCGCGGCATGCGTAGTCAGAAAACCTATGATGGCATCGAGAGCATCATGCTCTCTCGAGTCAAAGATTACTTCAAGAAAGTGCCAGTTCAAGCCATCGATAACACGATGTGGCACAAGTACAAAGAAGACATGATTACGAAATATCCCAACATCAAGCGTGGGACACTTCATCAATACAAAAATGCGATCCGTGTGGTTTTGAATTATGCGTACAAGATTGGCTACCTAAAACAGTTACCCATCTTTAAAGATGAGTACACAACGCAGAAAAATGTAAGTAGTCGACCATGGTTCAATTCCGCTGAGTACTCAAAACTTCACCGTACCATTGACGCACACGCTAAGCGACTTCAGAAAATAGATAAGCGTCAATACGATCATGCTTTAGAGTTGTATGACTTTGTGATCTTCGGCGCAAATACGGGTATGCGTATCGGCGAGCTCCGCAACTGTAAAGTCTCTGATGTCAAGATCAAGAAAGAAAAACTCACGGGCAAGGAGATACTGATCGTCAGCAACATTGATGGCAAGCGCGGCGAAGGGACTTGTCAGAGTTTTTATGGCGCAGTTGCTGCTTATCGGCGAATCATCAAACGGCGAAAAATTCGCTACCCATCAAAGTGTAATGAAAAGTTGTTTTTGATTCATCACCGTGAGATGTTCAATGTAATACTGAAAAAATCAAAACTAAAGTTCACAAAATCAACACCACCGATTAAGCGTGACTTTGTTTCGCTACGAGCGACTTACATTTGCTTTAGATTGCTAAATGGGGTGCCGATCTATGAGATTGCGAATAACTGCCGAACTTCTGTCGCGGTGATTCAAGAACACTATGCGAAACCACTTGGTGGCATGTTGATGAAGAACATCAACAGAACGAACATTGAGGGCTGGGATTATTAGCGCATCTCACGCTGTAGAGACAGTCCATTCTTTGCGATGGACAGGGGAAAAAGTGGCGGAGAAGGTGGGATTCGAACCCACGGTACCTTGCGGTACGCTTGATTTCGAGTCAAGTACATTCGACCACTCTGCCACTTCTCCGTCGAGCATATTGTAGCGTGTTCGTTGGATCTTTCTTGGCTAGTGATCGATGCTGTAATCGACCGATTTGGCAATGAACTTAGCGAAATTTCGCTTAAATCGCCCTAAATATATTAGTATGTTAGGCGTGCTTTTTGCCTCAAGCGTCTCTTAACAAGACGCTCATCTCAGACGAAAAGTGTCAGAGCAACTCAACAGCACTACGCATGATGTTGGGATTCACATCAATGTATTTCTGTGTGACTGCCATTGATGAATGCCCAACCAGTTCCATCAACACACGAACAGACACGCCTTTGTTAGCCAAGTTCGTAATGAACCCACGACGCCCACTATGTGAACTCGCTCCATCAATTCCCACTCTCGCATAAAGCGTTGTGAAGAATTGCGCCATAGTATTTGCCGAAAATCCACGATGTGGATTTTTCTGATTCGTGAACAATGCTCGTGTCGTGTCTGTCAATGTCACAGCAAGCAAATCTTTCAACTTGAAGCGTGAACACAGATAGCTGTGAAGTTCTTCTTGAATCTTCTCTGACAAGATCACCGTCCGCCCCTTGCTACCCTTCGTCTGTTCTGCCCTCAGATAAACAGATTCACGAATCTTGCCCTCACTCGTCAACACATCGCACAATCTGAGCGCAGCGACTTCACCAACTCGCATCCCACAATTCGTAGTCATCAGAAACATCGCACGATTGCGAGTGGGATGTTTGTGCGCTGCGATGTAGAGCAATACACGACGCACATCTTTCTCAGTCAGAACTTTCGCTTGAGCCATCAAATACCTCGTTCTGAGCGTGTGATTCACAATCCCAACTCAGTCGCCAACATTCAGCGTCAGCTTGATCCGCTTGCTTCTAGTGATGTTGTGAAGCGATTGACGAGTTGATTCTTGCGATGGACCTAAATCAGCTGTTCAATCTATCTGTAGCTGATTTCAATCCACCCTTAGCTTCAACCAAAACCCCAGCTTTACCCAATCCAAACGCTGGCATATTTGCGTAGACATTTTCGTAAGCACCTTGACCAACTTTGTAAGTCTCGTGCCAAATGCCAACACTACCATCTGTGCCAACAGCTTTGTTGAATGCTTGCCACGCTGGCAAATGCGCTGAATCTTTGCTCTTTGCGTAATCAATGAGTTGCTCCATTGAACGCCAGTATTGAACCAAAATGATCGTTCGGGAAAACCACATCTCGTGGTGAATGAATCCCAAATCAGGTTTTGTATAAAGCTCCGTCAACATCTTGGGCATCGCATTTAGCACAGGCAAATACTTGTGAACTGCCAATGGCTTGTTGATCCGCATCCCAATTAGGAAGACAACGAAATCGCCATCCATTCGTGCTGTCATTCGGTCTTTGTAAATCATATGTCCTCCTTTTGAGATACCAACATTACTACATTTAGAAACCTAGCTTAGATAACCTTAATACCTCAAACATCCTTCTAGACCCCAAACTTTATTCAAAAGTTTTGAGAATCTAATCCTTGCTCAAAAATTAAGCAGGTTGCATTGGGGCGGCTTAGTCAATGCAGAGATGAAAGATTTGATGCTGTCGCATGCATTCAATTGGGCAAAGCGAGTTTGGTTTCATATTGGCATTGACAATATACGCTCTCAAAAGGCAATGGAGAAAATTGGTGGAAAGCTGTCTCACACAGCACCCAGAACTTTGAATGGAACCCCAGTGATGCATTGCTATTACTACATCGATGCTGATTGATGTGCTTAGATTTGATCTGCATTCAATCGGTTCATAGCGTAAGCAACAGCACCCACAACCAAGCAAATAACCGCCACTTTGTCGGCAATCACGACCCTATTGACTTGTTCGTTGAAACTTCCAACAGCTGCAGCCAAATAGAGAAACGAAACCACGCTGGCAAAACCCGCCACCAATGCAGCAAGTTGCAAGGTGGGCAAGAATGCAGCAGCAATCAAAAAAGCACCTAACAAGCCAAAGAGCACAGCTCTGTGGCGCATCAATATTTCCAAGTTGGGATCTTCAATGGCAATGCCATAAAGCATCTGCAATCGGTTGGCACTCAAAACACCTGACAATGGCAAGAGATGAATGATGCCCACAATCAGCAACATGGCTGGAAGAATAAAACGCATTCTTTGCTCCTTGATATTTTGCTGATGAATATACAGAAATTAAACGGTCACTGACACCTGTAAAGCTCCCCCTCAAATCCCCCACGCCAGTCTCGCTATAATTTGCGACTCGGCGCTTTAGCTTAGTCGCCAGCATTCAGCTACAACTTGTCCCACTTGCTTCTAGTGATGTCTTCAAGCGATTGACGAGTTGACCTGTTCCAAATTGAACTGACTCGTGCGACTGAACCAAGTCTGAAATTTGTCGTCTAACTATACTTTTATAGTTAAGTATGGCAAAATTTCAGCGAATATAGTCTTACACAATCGCTACACAAAAAATGTCTGCTGCGCGGCGAGTTAATGAATTCGGGGGCTGTGACACATGCTCCATTACTCGAAATCAGGCGTACCGCAAGGTACCGTGGGTTCGAATCCCACTCTCTCCGCCAGCGACTTCTTTCAATATTTCAATCCTTTAAACGCCTGTTTGTAAGCTGTTGATCTGATTGAATTTTTCCTTCTCAAGCTTTCCCCGATCTTGAAGAAAGTCACGCTTTGATCGGGTGTTCGAACTGTTCAGACGGTAATTTGCTCAAAACCTCTTGACTTAGCAAGTTCAAAACCCAAATTTGAACCGTACCGATTGCATGCGGTTTTTTTGGTGATCGTGTCCCGCCGTTTTAGTTGGCGCTTTGGGGGTACTGGCGGTGCATTATGGGGACAGTTGTTAAAATCACTTGTCAGGACGCTGTCCGGACATTATGATGGAGCAACTTTACAAAAAAGGGTTGCCATGACCGTAGTCACTCATTCCAAATCTGAGCGCATCGATGTGCGCGCCACCATGCCCGTGAAGCAATTGCTTCAGGAAGCGGCGCGGGTGGCGCACAAAAATGTGAGTGAGTTTCTACTCGACGCGGGCATCATCGCGGCCAATCAGACCCTAGCTGACCGCACCCGTTTCGAGCTGAGTGACGAGCAGTGGCTGGCGTT
>CAMBNY010000013.1 GCA_945869165.1 Comamonas sp. lk
TCAGATTGGTAGTTCAGGTGGGGTGATTAGCTCAGTTGGTAGAGCGGCGCCTTTACACGGCGTAGGTCGGCGGTTCGAGCCCGTCATCACCCACCACCCTAACCGGCACAAGGCGAACCGCAGGTTCGCCTTTTTTGTGAGTCCCTGGAGATAGCGCATGTTTGAATTCGTCCGCAAGCACACCAAGATCATGATGTTTGTCATGTTTTTGTTGATCATTCCCGCTTTCGTGCTGGTGGGTGTGGACGGATACCAGCGCAGCAGTGAATCAGGGGCTACGGTGGCCAAAGTTGCCAGCTACACCATCACCCAATCCGAATGGGACGCCGCCCACAAGAACGAGGTCGATCGCCTGCGCGCGTCCCGCCCCGAGCTGGACGCCAAGATGATGGATTCCCCCGAAGCGCGCTATGTCACCCTAGAGCGCTTGGTACGCGAGCGCGTGATGAACGAAGCAGTGGGCGCGTCCTTGCTGCCTATCAGCGATGCGCGTCTGGCACGCGAGTTGCAACAGATTCCGGCCATTGCCTCCCTCAAAAAACCGGATGGTAGTTTTGACAAAGAGCGTTACGAACAAATCGCCGCCAGCCAGGGCTTGACCACTGCCGGCCTGGAAGCCCGGATCCGCCAGGATTTGTCGTTGCGCCAAGTGGAGTCGGGTTTGAGTGGCACAGCGTTTGCAACTAAGGCCGTGGCGGATATGGCTTTGAACGCGTTTTTTGAGCGCCGTGAGGTGCAGGTGGTGCAGTTCACCCCTGCAGAGTTCGCCGCCAAGGTGCAGAGTACCGACGCGGACGTGCAAGCCTACTACGAGGCGAACAGCAAGCTATTTCAAGCGCCTGAGACGGCTGATATCCAGTTCTTAGTGTTTGATCTGGACTCGGTCAAAAAATCCATCTCCGTGGCCGAAGCCGATGTGCGTACCTATTACGAACAAAACATCGCCCGTTTGCAATCCAAAGAAGAACGCCGCGCTAGCCACATTCTGATCAGTGCGTCCAAGGACATGCCCGCTGCCGAACGTGAAAAGGCCAAAATGCAGGCGCAGGATGTGCTGGACAAAGTCAAGGCCAAGCCGGACAGCTTTGCCCAGTTGGCGACCAAGTTTTCGCAAGACCCCGGCTCCGCCGCCAAGGGTGGTGATTTGGATTTCTTTTCCCGTGGCGCGATGGTCAAACCCTTTGAGGACAGCGCGTTTGCACTGAAAAAAGGTGAAATCAGCAGCTTGGTGGAAAGCGATTTTGGCTACCACATCATCCGCGTGACCGACATCAAGACACCAGCGGCTCCGAGTTTTGAGAGCATGCGCGAAAAGCTGGAAGCCGAACTGAAGACCCAACAAGCGCAGAAGAAATTTGCCGAACAGGCCGAAGCGTTTACCAATGCGGTATACGAGCAGGCCGACAGCTTGCAAGCCGCCGCTGATCGCCTGAAACTCAGTATTCAAAGCGCCAATGGCGTATTGAAGAAGCCAGCCAAGGGTGCGCCCGGCCCTTTGGCAAATGCTAAATTATTGGCGGCTTTGTTCAGCGCCGATGCTGTTGAGAAAAAGCACAACACGGAAGCCATAGAAACCGGTCCGAACCAGCTTGTCGCCGCGCGCATCACCAAGCACTATCCAACGCGTACCCGTCCCTTGGACGAAGTGAAGGCGGAAGTTAAGCAGCGCCTGCTTCAATCGCGCGCCCAGGAGCTGGCCAAAAAAGAAGGCGAAGCCAAATTGGCCGATTGGAAAAAGCAAGCCGATGAAGGCAAGCTTGGCGCCACTGGCCTGGTTTCGCGGGACCAAGCGGCCAATATGAACCAGTTATTGCTGGACGCGATTTTGCGCGCAGATACGGTCAGTCTGCCGGCCTGGGTCGGTGTAGATCTCGGCGCACAAGGCTATGCCGTAGCCCGCGTCAACAAGGTCCTGCAGCGCACACCACCACCTCAGGCTACCGCCGATCAGGAGCGCGGCCAGATGAGTCGTTGGATTGCCAGCGCGGAGTGGGACGCCTATTACGAGGTTTTGAAAAACCGCTTTAAGGTACAGATCAAAGTGGCAAAGCCGCTTGCCGGTGCCGATGCAGCGCTTGCAGTTACCGAGTAAACGGATAGCGCACAGCTTTAAGCCGGCTGTGCCAGTTTATAATTGCAACCTACGGTGGCTGTAGCTCAGTTGGTAGAGTCCAGGATTGTGATTCCTGTTGTCGTGGGTTCGAGCCCCATCAGCCACCCCATATAAATCAAAGACTTAGCCCCGCTTCACAATAGCGGGGCTTTTTTGTTTAGTGCTCATCATCGGTCCCGATACGGCGACAATGCCAGTTTTACCGACATTCTGCTAGAGCACTTTCCATGCGCCACATGAGCCAAATACCGAGCGGTACTGCGCTTATCGTTGCGCTGTGCACGTTTATGGCGCTCAGCGCATTGGCCGCTGACAAGCCCCGTCCCAATATAGTCATACTTGTCGCCGACGACTGGGGCTTTAGCGACGTGGGTGCGTTTGGCGGGGAAATCGCCACGCCGCACCTCGATGCCCTGGCGGCCAGAGGCAGCCGTTTTTCCAACTTTCATGTCGCCGCCACCTGTTCGCCGACCCGCGCGATGCTGTTGACGGGCGTGGACCACCACCGCAATGGCGTGGGCAACATGCCCGAAACCACACCACCGGAGCAGGAGGGCAAGCCGGGCTATGGCGGCGTGCTGGCACCGGATACCGTGACCCTGGCCACCATGCTGCGCGATGTGGGCTACCACACCTACATCGCTGGCAAATGGCATGTCGGCAAGGAGCCCGACAACCTGCCGGGGCGTCGCGGCTTCGAGCGTTCTTTTATCCAGGCCGATAGTGGCACCGACAACTGGGAAAACCGGCCCTACATGATGCTCTACGACAAAACCTATTGGTTTGAGCAAGACCGCGCAGCGCAATTACCCAAGGACTTTTACTCTTCGCGCTTTTTTGTCGATAAGACGATTGGCTACATCCGCGAGCAGGCCACTGATGGCAAGCCATTTATGGCTTACATCGGGTTTCAGGCCAACCATATTCCCATCCAGGCTCCAGCAGAATTTGTTGCCAAATACCGTGGCCGCTACGACCAGGGTTGGACGGCTCTGCGCCAGTCCCGCCGCGACGGCGCGATACGGACAGGTGTGATGCCGGCGGGTATGCCCATGGCCACGCTGGCCAGCACCGTGGCCTGGGACAGCTTGACGCCTGATAAACAGCGTCAGCAGGCGCGTCGTATGGAGGTCTATGCGGGTATGGCCGAGGCCATGGATGCAGAAGTTGGCCGCCTAGTGCAGCACCTCAAAGCAAGCGGTCAATACGACAACACGATATTTGTGTTTTTGTCTGACAACGGTTCTGATCCAGCTGACCCTTTCAATATCTCCATTGCCAATGCCTGGGTGCGATTGAATTACCAGGTGGATAAGGAACCGATGGGCGCTAAGGGTACGTTTTCCGCCAACGGCCCGAGTTGGGCCAGCGCCACCGTGGGGCCATTACAAGGCTATAAATACTTTGCTAGCGAGGGCGGATTACGCGTGCCCCTCATCGTCTCGGGCTTACCCGGCGTGGCATCTGGGGCGGTGGTTTCCGCGCTGACGCATGTGAACGACATCGTGCCCACTTTGCTTGAGGTGGCGGGTATCGCGCCGCACCAGGGGCAGTACGCGGGTCGCACGGTACAGGCTTTAAGCGGGCGCAGCCTTTTGCCTTTGCTTCAAGGCAAAGCCCCATACGCCTATCGCCCTGACGAGCCACTGGGTTATGAATTAGCGGGCAGCGCAGCGCTGTTTTTGGGCGACTACAAGCTAGTGAAAAATATTGCGCCGCTGGGTGACGGGCAGTGGCGCTTATTCAACCTGCGCCAGGACCCGGGCGAGACCCGGGATTTGCAGTCCGCCCAACCCGAGATTTTTGCTTCCATGCGGGCCGCCTACGACAAGTATGCGCAAGACTTTGGCGTGCTACCGGTGCCAGAAGGTTTTGATTTGCAAAAAGCAGGTTTGCACTATGCGATACACCACTATGTGCTGCCCAAATTGCGCGAGGCTTGGCCTGTGTGGCTGGCACTAGTCGGCTCGATATTTGGGTTTGCCTTTTGGCGCCGGCGCAGAAAGTTTATTTCTTAATCCGCTCGGCCAGTATCTTGTAGCCGTTATCGTTGGGTGTCATCCCATTTCCTTCGGTGCGGCTAATCGGTATGACTATGTCATCGTTTTCATCGGCTATGCGGCGAATGATGTTTTGGGTGCGCGACACGTCAAATTGAAATTTGGCCTCATTACCGGCCGGCAAAATCCAATACACCTTGTCCGCTTCGGTGAGTTTTCGCAGCACGCGCAACTCAGGTTCGGTGAAAACATAAAAGTGGTCGTGCGAGCCCAGGCTGATAATCACTCGCTTGGCCATCAGCGGTGTCTTCTTCAAAAACTCCTTATTCCACTTTTGCGAACTTAGGCCTTCTTTGCTAAAGGTTTTGCATTCGGGGCGCATTTCGGCCAAGGTGGCCGCGATGCCATCTCCAACGATCAAACATTCCAACATGGCTTTTCCTTATATGTGGCCCTAATGCGGCCTTCATTGGCGCCGCTCGGACCCTTGTTAGCAACCCTCGTTTTATTCACCAGAAAACGCGCTGCGCCGAACACGCAAGTATGGCCGGAAATGTAACTACCCACGCCCAAAAAAAGCGATTCAGGCCGAAAAACCAGAAAACCAGGAAATGAAACAGCAGCGCAATAAGGCAAAAAACCAAAGCTACCAGGGGGTGCAGCAAGGCCAGCGGCGCCGCACACTCCCAGCCGATAAACGCCCATGCGCCCGCGCGCGCCAACCAAGGTTTGCGCAAAACGCTGTCCGGTGGCAGGGGTCCGTAAATAGCGGCATTCAGAAAGATAGTCATCGCCTGGCCGTTGCGCCATTCGGGCTGCATCAGCTTGACCCAGCCCGACATAAAGTACGAGGTAATCGATTGCAAACAGATGTACCACAGGCCCGCACGCCACGCTAAATGCGGATCACCGCCGAGCTGGACCAGCTGGGCCAAGAGCAAGCCACTGATTGCCACCAGCGTCATGAAATCACTGCCGCCATTAAACGCCCCACGCCAGCGGATGAGCATCAGCACATGGCTTGCAAACAAAAAAACTGCCAAGGCCAGATTGCTCCCCTGCCAGGCCAGTAACAGCAAGACCGGCAGGCGTAACAGCAAATGCCAATGCATCGCGCGGTCTCCAAACAGCAGGTCCAGCAAGTTTTGTACCGCGCCCGGCGGAATGTCGGTGCGCTGCACCGTCCACGCCCACAAGCCCTGCACCGTCAGGGCCTGGCGTATGCGCAGATATTCCAAGGTTTGCAGGAGCAGGCTCAAGGCCAGCAAGACCTCTAGTGCGCGGGCCGCGCTGCTTACCGGCATGGCAGCACCGGCGAGCGCATCATGGTGTCCTCTTGAAGCAAGCCCGCGGTTCCGTCCAGCACCATGCGCACTTCAAATTGCCCGTGCGCGCAGTCCGGTTGCTGGGTTTGCAGGCTTTGGCAGACCAGGCGCGAAACCAATTGATAGCTAACTAAGGCGCGCGCGTCCGCGCCTGCCGCCAAATGGTTCAGATCTGCGGCCAAATGCTCCACCAGGTTTTGCTGTACCAAAGCCAGATTAGTTTGTGCGTTGTGGAAAACATGCAGCAGGTGGCGTGGCCGGCGCGGGAAGATGGGTATCCAGTCAGACCACTGCAAATCGGCCGTCGGCTGGGCCTTTGGCATCGCCCAACGCGCATACAGGTGAGGGACATTGCCAGTGGCGTGAAAAAACTTCCAATTCGGGAAAAAAGCCCGCAGCAGAAACAGCCAAGGACCCGTGACGATGCGGCTTTTAAACACCAATGTCGCCAGCAGCACCAAAAAGTACAGCAGAAAAAGTGCTTCAAGCATGGCACTCCACCTCACCAGGACAAAGGTGTGAAAAGTCTCCCATGGCTGGCGGTTCACTCGGCTCCATGGCACATCGCTCCAACAATCGCAGTGCAAGGATTGTAGTGAGCGCCTGCCTGGCCGCGCCTGGCGGCCTCGAACTGCAAAGGGACACGTTTTTGCGCTGGATCAATGCACCGGTTAATATCCGACCCTTAGTTGAATCATCTTTTTGGAGTTTTGCTCATGAGCCAAATATTGCAATCCCTGCATAAAACGTTGCTAGCCGGTCTGGTCTTGCTCATCGCGATCGTTCTGATCGCAGGTGCGGTGTCAGGCAGTTCCATCCAACTGACCCCCGTCTGGTGGAGCTTTTTCTTTCGCTGGTTGCACGTTACGTGCGGCGTGATGTGGATTGGCCTCTTGTGGTATTTCAACTTCGTCCAAATTCCCAGCATGCCCAAGATCCCCGATGAGCACAAGCCCGCGATCAGCAAGGTGATTGCACCGACCGCACTGTTTTGGTTCCGTTGGGCGGCCTTGGCCACTGTGGTTACCGGCCTGATCGTAGCCGGCCTGCAAGGCTATTTGCACGCGGCGCTGCGCTTGCAAATTGGCTTTGCTGCCATCGGTATTGGCATGTGGCTGGCCCTGATCATGGCCTTTAACGTCTGGTTCATCATCTGGCCGAACCAGAAGAAAGCCCTGGGCATTGTGCAGGTGGAGCCGGCTGAAAAAGCGGCCGCCGCACGTCTGGCCATGCTGGTGTCACGCACCAATACGATGCTTTCCATCCCCATGCTGTTCATGATGTCGGCCCAATCGCACGGCGGGCTGTAAGTAATTACCCGCAGAGATGATCAGGCCGTGCCCTTGAATTTGAAAGGCAGGGCGTCTTGTAACTGAAATATGAGCTACCCTTCGGGTAGCGAAGCAGTAGAATTTGCGCCGCTGTCCAGCCTTAGGGCCCCAGGCATATTTTTTAATTATTTAATGGAGTTTGACTGTCATGAAACTGAAAACCCTCGCAGCCGCCGTACTGGCACTTTCCACCGGATTGGCAATGGCACAAACTGTTGTGACCATCGCCCACGTAGGCCCCACCAGTGGCGCCATTGCCCACTTGGGTAAAGACAATGAAAACGGCGCCATCATGGCCGTTGAAGAACTCAACGCTGCAGGCGTCACCATCGGCGGCAAAAAAGTCACCATTAAATTGATGACCGAAGACGACGGCGCTGATCCCAAGCAAGGTACTGCCGTAGCGCAGAAGCTGGCCGATGCCAAAGTAGTTGGCGTGATTGGTCACCTGAACTCTGGTACATCCATCCCCGCTTCCAAAATTTACAGCGATGCGGGCATCCCACAAATCTCTCCTTCCGCAACCAACCCCAAGTACACCCGCCAAGGTTTCAAAACCACCTTCCGCGTGGTGGCTGATGACACCCAATTGGGTGGCACCTTGGGCAAGTACGCTGTTAACACGCTCAAAGGCAAAGCCATTGCCGTGATCGACGATCGTACCGCTTACGGCCAAGGCGTTGCTGAAGAGTTCAGCAAAGCTGTCGTGGCAGCTGGCGGCAGCGTTGTTGCCAAAGAGTTCACCACCGACAAAGCCACTGACTTCAACGCCATCCTGACCACCATCAAAGGCAAAAAGCCTGATGTGGTGTTCTTCGGCGGTATGGACGCTGTTGCAGGCCCGATGCTGCGCCAGATGAAATCGCTGGGTATCAGTGCCAAGTTCATGGGTGGCGACGGTATCTGCTCGGCAGAGTTGGTCAAGCTCGGCGGCGACGCGATTGCTGACAACCAAGTCTATTGCGCAGAAGCCGGTGGCGTGGAAAAAGGCAGCAAGTTTGAAGCTGCAAAGACCGACTTTGAAAAGCGTTTCAAAGCCAAGTTCAATGCTGACGTCCAGGTGTATGCGCCTTATGTGTATGACAGCGTCAAGCTGATGGTGGCCGCAATGGTTAAGGCTGGTTCTTCCGATCCAGAAAAATACCTGCCCGTCCTGGCTGCTACCAAAGACTACCAAGGCGTGACTGGCGCTATCGGCTTTGACAACAAGGGCGACATCGTAAACGGCGCTTTGACTCTGCGCACCGTGCGTGGCGGCAAGTTGGAAGTTCTGTCGGTTATCCGTTAATCACGGACTGCGACTACAAAAAACCGGCCTTCGGGCCGGTTTTTTTACGCCTGGTGTTTTATTACTTGCGGTGCAAAAAGCGGTAGGGCGGCAGGCCTTGCAGCATGCGCCGGCCATAGGCCTGTTCGCTCAAGCGCTTGTCGTAGCAAATCACCTGCGCGCGGTCTTCCTCGGTGCGGATGGCGCGGCCTGTCCATTGCAGTAGTTTGATGCCAGTGGCGGGGATGACGAGTTCATTAAACGGATCGCGCCCCATGCGGCGCAGCCATTCAGCGCGCGCCTCGTCCACCGGTTCGGACGGCGGCGCAAACGGCAGCTTGGTGATAAACACGGTTTCGCACAGAATGCCCGGTAAATCCAGGCCCTCGCCAAAAGATTGCAAACCAAAAATAATGGAAGGCAGACCCGCCTCCACCCGCGCCATATGCGCTGCCAGCAGCCGTGCGCGTGAAGTGCTGCCTTGCACCAACACGCTTTCCAAAAGGCGCGCGGGGATAGCGTCGGTGGCCGTGCGCATTTGCGCCCGCGAGGTGAATAAAACCAAAGCGCCATGCTCCACCTTGGCCAGGTCTTGCATCAGGTATTCCACCACTTCGCCGGTATAGGCCGGCACGTTTTTGGCGTCCGCCATGGTGTGCACCACGGTGAGCGTGCCTTGCGTGGCGTAGTCAAACGGGCTGGAGACTTCTAGGGCCTGCACATCCGGGTTGCCCGAGAGCCCGCATTCCTGCAAAAAATAGTCAAAGCTGCCGCAGCTGGTGAGCGAGGCCGAAGTGAGTATGGCCGCGCGGGCCTGGCTCCAGACAAACTGGCGCAGCAAGTCGCCCGGCACCATCGGGCAGGCATGGGCGCTGATCAGCACAAAGCCACCCTCGCTTTTGCATTGCAGCCATTTGGCCAGCGGCTGCTCGCCGTGCTCCAGCAAGAGGCTGGCGGTCGATGTAAGTGCGCCCAGGCGCGGCGCCAGCGGCCCCAGCTTGGCGAATTGCTGGCTGCATTGCAGCGCCTGCATCGGGTCGTCCTTGGCGATTTGTTTAATCTGCGCGCATAGGGCATCCAGCGCCTGCGCCAACCCCGAGGCCTGTGCCAGGACCAGCGCCATCGGTTCGCCCAGGGCCTCGGGCAGCACGCCATGGGCAAAGCGCAAAGTGCCGTCCTGCCCCTGCGTGCTGGCATGCACCAAGTCCAACACCATGCGCGCCAGTTGCGTCAGCGTGGCTTTGAGCTGGCTGCTCACGGTACCCACGTCCGGGTCTACATCCAGCATCAAGGCTTGGCTCACGTCTTGCAAGACCTTGGGCAAGCGGTCCAGCCAGCGCAGGCTGGCCAGCTCCATGGCGCTGCTAAATTGGTCCAGGGCGACCGCGGGCAAGTGGTGCGCCTCGTCAAACACCAGCAGGCAGTTGTTTAGCTCAGGCAAGGTTTTCATGCCCAGCGAGGCCAGCACCAGGTCGTGGTTGGCAACAATCACTTGCGCCTCGGCCAGGCGGTTACGCGCCTGGTAATAGCTGCAATCCTTAAAGCGTGGGCAATGCCGCACGGTGCAGCTATGCCGTTCGGCGGCCACGGTGGCCCAGTCCTGCGGCTCGGGCGCTTCGTTCAGGCTGTCGCGGTCGCCGTCCCAGCGCCCTGTCGCTAGCGTGGCGGCCATATGTTCATACAGCCGAAAGCGCCGCTCTTCCAAGGCTTCTTGCGAGGCCGTGCCCAGCGCCACCGCTGGAAAATCGTCTTCAAAAAAATCATCCTCCGCGCCGCCGCTGCCCACCAGGCGCTCTAGCTTGAGCTTGCACACATAGCGCCCGCGCCCTTTGGCCAGGGCGAACGCAAACGGTTGCTCCATGCTGGCTGCTAATGCAGGCAAGTCTTTTTGCATGAGTTGCTCTTGCAGCGCTACCGTGGCGGTGGAAATCAGCACGCGGGTTTTGCGTTGTAAAGCCATGGCTATCGCGGTGCTGGCATAGGCGGCTGACTTGCCAACGCCGGTTCCCGCCTGGATCACAGCCATCGCGCGCTGCGGCTCTTCGCAATCGCCCAGGTCGGCGCGGCTCAAGGTGTCGGCCACGCATTGCGCCATGGCAATCTGGCCTTCGCGCTGGCGAAAGCCCGGCGTGGCTTGCAATACATGGCTAAATGCGCCAAAAGCCTGCGCTGCCCAAGTGTGCGGGCTGCCGGGGGAGGCCTCTAGGGCTTGGGTTTCGGATGACAAGGGAGTGGTACTCAGTGGGGTGGGGCTGGCAATGCCGGTGCAGTAGGGGCCACAAAGGCTTGTTCACTGGCAAAGCAGGCCTGCAATATACCTGTTGCAGCAGCGATAATCCGCCCGCTGCCGACCACTTGCAAGCAATTGCAAACGGGCTGGTGGTTTTCGCGCTATTCGGGGTATTTATTGCTACGCCGTACGCGCTTTTTATCTATATCCGGAGTTCTTTGTATGACCACCGTTTTCACTGGCGCGTCGCAGCCTGCGCGTCGCCAATTTCTTCGCGCTGCCGCTTCCTGCGCAGCTAGCAGCCTTCCCGTGTACAGCTTGGCGCAAAGCGACCAAACCCCAGAGCGCCAGTTTGCCCCGCAGCCCGGCGCATGGCGCACCTTTGAAGTGACCACACGCGTCGAGATTGCCGCCCCGCGCGGCCAGACACGCGTCTGGGTGCCGGTGCCCAGTGTGAACACGCCCTGGCAAAAATCGTTGGAATCAGCCATGAGCAGCAACGGCAGCGCCCGCATGCTGGCCGATGGCAGCGAGGGCGCGCGCATGGTCTATGCCGAGTTTGACGCTGCACAGGCGCAGCCTTTTGTGGAAGTGACCAGCCGCATCCAAACCCAAAACCGCTTGCAAGACTGGAAGCAAAAATCGGCTCCGGCTGAATCCGCCGCTGCATTGGCGCAATGGACGCGCGCGACCGCGCTGATTCCGGTCGATGGTATTGTGCTGAGCACCGCCAGCGAGGCCACCAAAGGTGCGCGCAGTGACGTGGAAAAAGCGCAAAAAATATTCGACTGGATAGTGAGCAATACCTACCGCGAGCCCAAGGTGCGCGGCTGCGGCGAAGGCGACATCCAGACCATGCTGGAAACCGGCAACCTGGGCGGCAAATGCGCTGACCTCAATGCCTTGTTTGTGGGCTTGTGCCGCTCGGTGGGCCTGCCTGCGCGCGATGTCTATGGTTTGCGCGTGGCGCCCAGCGCTTTTGGCTACAAAGAGCTGGGCGGTATTTCTGCCAAGCTGCAAGGCGCGCAACACTGCCGCGCCGAGGTCTATTTGCAAGGCCACGGCTGGGTGGCCATGGACCCGGCGGACGTGGCCAAGGTGATGCGCCAGGAAACCGCCGATTGGATCAAAGACCCGCGCAACCCGGTGGTGGCGCCGGTCAACCGCGTCTTGTTTGGCGGCTGGGAAGGCAATTGGATGGCCTACAACACCGCGCACGATGTGGTGCTGCCCAACGCCAAAGGCCCGCGCCTGGGCTTTCTGATGTACCCGCATGCCGAGACCGGCGGCCAGCGCCTGGATGCGTATGCGCCTGACGATTTCCGATACCGCATCAGCGCCAAAGAAATCGCCGCCTAAACCGATGGCAGGGGCAGCAGGCGCAATTGGCTTTCAAACGTCAAATGCCGCCCGCTGACCGGGTCTTTAAACGCCAGGCTTTTTGCCAGCAATTGCAGGGGCTTGGTATGGTCGCTGGAGCCTTCAGGCGTGAGTTGCGGATAAATGCCATCGTTCAGGATGGGCAGGCCCAGCGCCATCATGTGCACACGCAACTGGTGGCGCTGTCCGCTTAAAGGCCGCAATCGGTAGCGCGCCCAGGGGCCGCAGACTTCCAGCACGTCGATGTCCGTGATGGCATTGACCGGCCCCGGCACTTCGGCCTGCTGCATAAAGTGCGCGCCCACCCGAATACGGCTTTCGCGCCGCACCGGCATGGCTAGCTTCGGGTTAAAGCCGGCAACGGCTTCATAGCTTTTTTCCACCCGCCGTTCTCTGAACAAAGCGCTATAGGCATCGCGACTGGCTGCTTGCAGCGAAAACAGCACCAAGCCCGCAGTGTCGCGGTCGATGCGGTGGATGGGCACCAGGTCGGGCAGGTCTAAGCTTTGTTTTAAGCGCAGCAACAAGGTGTGCTGCAAATACTTGCCCGAGGGGATGACGGGCAAAAAATGCGGTTTGTCTACCACCAGCAAATGGGCATCGCGGTACAGCACCTGGTGTTCGAAAGGGATGGGCGCTTCGCTTTCCACTGCCCGGTAGTAATACAGCCAACCGCCGTCCATCGCTGGCGTGTCCGCTTGCAATGGCTGCCCTTCGTCGCCCAGCACCAGACCTTGGGCCAGGCGTTGGCGCCAATCGGCAGCGCTGATGTGCGGGAAACGGGCTAATAAAAAGTCTAGGACACACGTCCAGCGGCCTGGTAGCACTACCACCCGGCTGGCACCGACGCCATCACGCACAGGCAAGTCGCGTAGTGCGCTGGCTAGTGACATGCCTTAGCGCCGCAGGAACACCACGTCCCAGACGCCGTGGCCGAGCTTGAGCCCGCGGTTTTCAAACTTGGTCAAAGGCCGGTAGTCTGGTTTGGGCGCATAGCCTTGTAAATCGGGGTGCGCGCTGCGCGCCTGGTTGTGCAGCAGGGGCTGGCCTTCTAGCACTTCCAAAATTTGTTCGGCATAGGGCTGCCAATCGGTGGCGCAGTGCAAATAGCCACCCGACTTGAGGCGCTGCGCCAATTTTTCGACCAGCGGCGCTTGCACCAAGCGGCGCTTGTTGTGTTTCGTTTTATGCCAAGGGTCCGGGAAAAAGATATGGATGCCGTCCAGACTGGCCAGGGGCAGCATCTGGTCTATCACTTCTACCGCGTCGTGCGCGCAAATGCGTATATTGCCTAAGCCCGCTTCGCCTATGCGCTTGAGCAAGGCGCCCACGCCCGCCTGGTGCACTTCGCAACATAAAAAATCCGTGCCGGGCAAGTTGGCCGCAATCTGGGCCGTGGCTTCGCCCATGCCAAAGCCTATTTCCAACACCACAGGCCGGGTGCTGCCGAGTGCCTGGCTGCTGCCAAAGGCCTCGGGCCAGTTGATATGCGCGGGCCGATAGGGCAGTAAGAACTGCGGCCCTAATGTCTCTACCGCTTTGGCCTGGCCGTGCGTTACCCGGCCTGCACGCAAGACGTAGCTTTTGACGGTGCGCATAAACACCGCTGGGGTATCGGGCTCTGAGGAAGGTTGGTTTTGCATGGGTAGGCAATGCTGATGGCGCACAGGAGGCCGGTGGCTGGCCTGAAGCGGGCAATTTTAGGTGGCGCGGGTTTGGCGTTCGGGCCGCACCCAAGTGGATGCCCAAGCCGCAGCCCAAGCGCTCAGCGCATGGTCCACGCTGCCCGATTGCGAAGGCAGGCCCAGTGTGGCGGCAGCCTGGTTTAAAGCGCTCAGCGGATCGCTGGTGTCAATGGCTTGCGCGCCGTTTTGCTTGGACAGTTTTTCACCATTCGCGCCTAGTACCAGCGGGGCATGCAGGTACTGCGGCGTGGACAGTTGCAGGCTTTGTTGCAGCCAGATTTGGCGTGCGGTGTTGTCCAGCAGGTCCGCGCCGCGCACCACATGGCTGATGCCTTGGTCGGCGTCATCCACTACCACGGCTAACTGGTACGCAAAGCAGCCGTCGGCGCGAAGCAGCACAAAGTCGCCTACCGCGTCTTGCACGTCTTGCGCCTGTGGCCCGGCTGCGCGGTCTTGCCAGTGGATAGCGGCGCCCTCGGTGCGCATGCGCCAGGCCCGCGCCGCTTTGCCGTGCAGGCCGTCGCGGCAGGTGCCGGGGTAGCGCAGTTCGGCATGGCGCGCGCGGGGCGCATCGGCGGCCATGGCGTTTTCAATGTCCTTGCGCGAACAGCCGCAGGGGTAGGCGAGAGCGCCCGCCACCAAGCGGTCTAACGCGGCGCGGTACAGCGCGGTGCGCGTGCTTTGCCACACGGGTGGCGCGTCCGCATGCAGACCGCAGGCGGCGAGTTGAGAAAGTATCACGCGGTCCGCGCCGGGCACGGTACGTGGGCTATCGACGTCTTCGATGCGCACCAGCCACTGGCCGCGATGGGCGCGGGCGTCTAGCCAACTGGCCAGCGCAGCCACCAGCGAGCCCGCATGCAAGGGGCCGGTGGGCGAGGGCGCAAAGCGGCCTCGGTAGTGCGAAAAATGGTCAGGCGACTGCAAGCGCCAGTTCCAAGCCCGATACAAATGCGTTTTCCACCCGGTGGCCCAGGCACCAGTCGCCGCACAGGCCGATGCCGGATTTGGCATCCCACACATGGCTGCGGCCTAGGGGCTTGTCAGTTTTGGCATAGAGCCAGCGGTGCGCTTCCACATAGGCGGGCTGAGCGCGTATGCCAGTGACTTCGGCAAAGGCTTTGAGCAATTTGCCCTGCGCGCGCGCTACATCGTCGTGGATATGTTCTTGCGACCACTCGGCGCTGGCCTGCACCGTCCAGCGCTCCACTATGCCGCGCCCTGGTTTGCTCGATTCGCGCGCCAGCCAGGCGATGCGGTGGTGGGTGCTGCGCGCTGCGTTCCATTGCGGGCCCAGCGTGGTCAGGCCCGGTTGCACGGCTTGCGGAAAGGCCAGCATCAGCGTCCAGCAAGGTTGCACGCTCACGGCATCCAGCGCTTGCAACACGGCTGCGCTGCCGCTAGTTTTTGGCGGCAGGGTGCGCAGCAGGGCCGCGGCTTGCGGATGCGGGATGGCCAGCAGCACATGGTCAAAACCGCCGTGCACACCGCTGCTGTCGTCGCTGCCACGGGTGCGCAATTGCCATTGGCCTTTGTGCAGCGCGTCGGTCTCGATCGCCATCACGCAGGTTTCCAGGTGTAGGTGGTCGGCAATGGGCGCGGCCCATGCCACCGCCAGGTCGCGCATGCCCGGCCCCGGCACCCAATGCGGCTCGCGTGCGGGCAAACCGGCGGCTGCGACGCGGCCATGCTGGTCTAGCACCTGCACCATGGTCACGCTCCAGGGGCGGCACACGCCGGGGGCGGTTTCCAAAGCCTGGGCAAAGCGCGGGTCGCGCACAGTGAAGTACTGGGCGCCATGGTCAAAAGTGCCAAAAGGGCTGCGCCGCGTTGACATACGCCCGCCGATGCCTTTGCTCTTTTCAAACAGGGTGACGCGGTGCCCGGCTTGTACCAGTGTGCGGGCGCAGCTAATGGCGGCCAGTCCGGCGCCGACGATGGCAATATTTTTGGGCCTGTGCATGCGTGGATCTCCTTGGCGATTTTATGTTTCGCCGCTTACGGCATGCGGCCTACTGTACACCCGCTGCCGTATCAAGACGCCAGTAAAGCCTTGCGCGTGGCTTCGCTCTCCAATTGGTCTAGCCACCATTGCAAGGCGCGCCCCGGCGGCGCCGCTTTGGTTCCACGCCAGGCGTAGTGGATATGCGCCTGGCGCACCGGCTGCTCGGTGCGTTTGGCGACCAGTCGCCCGCTGGCAATGTGCGGTGCAGCCATGGGCAGGGGCAGGTTGCCACTGCCCAGGCCGCGCAACTGGGCATCAAGCTTGGCGCGCATGCTGCCCACGGTAAATACATCTTGGCCTTGGAAAAGGCCAAAGCTCATGCCACTGCCCCGTTGCACCGAATCGGCAACGGCTACCGCGCGGTGCCGCTGCATCAGCGCATTGCTGAGGGGCTCTGCCGCGGCCGCCAGGGGATGGCCTGGCGCAACCGCAAATACAAAGGGCACCGTGCCCAAGGCTTTGATGTGAATGCCGGTTTGCCCCTGCACATCGGGCCCCACGCCGATGGCCAGATCGGCCTGGCCCGCGATGAGGCAGCCCATGGTGCCGGACAAAGCTTCGTCGCGCAGGCGCAAGCGGGTGGGCGGCGACAGGCTAAAGAAGTGTTCGCACAAGTCCATCACCGTGTCACGCACGATGACGGTGTCCAGCGCAATCGTCAGTTGCGACTCCCAGCCCGTGGCCACGCGCTTGACCCGGTTGGCCACCGCGTCGATGTCCTCCAGCAAGCGTGCGCCTTCGCGCAGCAACTCGGCGCCCGCCGGCGTTAGCTTGGCCTGGCGCGAATTGCGGTCATACAAAAGCACGTCCAGCGCTTCTTCGATCTGGCGTACGCGGTAGCTGAGCGTGCTGGGCACTAAATGCAAAGCCCGCGCCGCAGCGGCAAAGCTGCCCTGCTCGGAGATGGTTTGCAGCATAGCCAGGGTGTCCGGCGTCAGATAATCGCGTGCCGATTGCATGTGGGATGCCTTTAAGTTCGAAATATTTGCATGATGCCATCAATTTACTTGGCCCTATAACCCTTTTCATTAACCTAACATTCGCCCATGATGTTTCTACGCAAATCCAGTGACCGCGGCTACGCCGACCATGGCTGGCTCAAATCCTTTCATAGTTTTTCCTTTGCGGGTTATTACGACCCGGCTTTCATGGGCTGGGGCAATTTGCGGGTGGTCAATGAAGACCGCATCGCGCCCGGTACCGGGTTTGGCACCCATGGCCACCGGGACATGGAGATCATCAGCTACGTGCTGTCGGGCAACCTTGCGCACAAAGACAATATGGGCAATGTCAAAGGCATACCGCCAGGCGATGTGCAACGCATGAGCGCGGGCACCGGCGTGCAGCACAGCGAGTTCAACCACGCGCCCAATGCCACCACCCATTTTCTGCAAATTTGGATCGAGCCCGATGTGCGCGGCATTGCGCCGTCTTACGAGCAAAAAACATTTTCTTCTGCCGAAAAAGACGGCGTATTGCGCTTGGTAGCCGCGCCCGGCGGTGCGCAAGGCGCAGTGCAAATCCATGCCGATGCGCGCATGTATGCCGCTTGTGTTGATGGTAGCCAAAGCGCTTCGCTGGAATTAGACCCGGCGCGCAAAGCCTATGTGCAAGTGCTGCGCGGCGCTTTATCCGCGAACGGTCAGGCCCTGGGGCAGGGTGATGCGCTGCTCATGCAGGGCGAAAGCCGCTTGGTTTTAGGCCAAGGCCAAGCCGCCGAAGTGCTGGTGTTTGATCTGTCGGCTTAACTGAGATGTGCGCGGGGGGTGTTTTAGGCCACCCGATTTTTGTCAGCGCAGCGCGCCAGGCGTATGGGCGGACGGTTTTACTTTAAAGACCCTGGCATTTTTATTTTTTGGAAACTTTTTCTATGACATCGACAGTTGTGATTTACCACTCCGGCTACGGCCATACCCAACGCCTGGCCCAGCAAGTGGCCGAGGGCGCAGACGCCCAGCTCATTGCCATCGACGCCGAAGGCAATATCAGCGAAGCCGAGTGGGCTGCACTCGACGCAGCAGACGCCATCATCATGGGTTCGCCCACCTACATGGGCTCGGTATCTTGGCAGTTCAAAAAATTTGCCGATGCCTCGTCCAAGCGCTGGTTCAGCGGCGCTTGGAAAGACAAGGTGGCTGGCGGCTTTACCTGCTCGGGCTACCCCAGCGGCGACAAGCTCGCCACCTTGCAAAGCATGCTGACGCTGGCGATGCAGCACGGCATGGTATGGGCTGGTCTGAACATCATGGGCAACGAAACCATCAACCGCCTCGGTTCAAGCATCGGCATGATGGCCCACGCCGGCAACACCACACCGGCCGATGCCATGCACCAGGGAGACCTGGATACAGCCAGAGCCTACGGCGTGCGGGTGGCGCAGGTGGCGGCGAAGCTGCGGGCTTGAACCCGTTTTAGGTGGCAAAGCGGGCGCAGCGCCCGCAGCCAGCGGGCTCGGTGACAATCAAAGGTCGCCCACGCCGTTTCTTATTTCCTGATGCACCCTTTAAGCAAACTTCTGCGCTACGCCAGCGCCTATCGGCGCGATTTCAAATTGGCGGCGCTGTATTCGGTGTTGAACAAGTTTTTTGACATCCTGCCCGAGGTCTTGATCGGCGCGGCGGTGGATGTGGTGGTGAAGGGGGAAGAGAGTTTTCTGGCGCGTCATGTGCTGGGCGCGGTCGGGATCACCAACACCTGGGAGCAATTGCTGGCGCTGGCATTGTTTAATGTGGTGGTGTGGGGTGGCGAGTCTTTGTTTCAGTATTTGTACGAGGTGAAGTGGCGCCAGCTCGCGCAAAACCTGCAACACGATATGCGCCTGGACACCTACCGCCATGTGCAGCGCCTGGATATGGCGTATTTTGAGAATCAGCGCACTGGTAATTTGATGGCCATCCTGAACGACGACATCAACCAGATGGAGCGCTTTTTGAATGGCGGCGCCAATCAAATCATTCAGGTGTTTTTCTCTTCGCTCATGGTAAGCGCCGTGTTTTTTGCTTTGCAAAAAGACATCGCGCTGATGGCCTTGTTGCCAGTGCCTTTGATTTTGCTGGGTGCCTTCTGGTTTCAGAACCGGCTGGCGCCGCGTTACACCAAAGTGCGCGAGGCGGCGGGCGATGTGGGCGCAAGGCTGAACAACAATTTGCTGGGCCTGGCCACCATCAAAGCCTTTGCCACGGAGGGCTTTGAGGCCAGCCACATCGAAGAGGCGAGCAACCGCTACCGCCAGACCAATGCCGCCGCCATCCGTATCAGCGCCGCCATCACGCCGGTCATCCGTATGGCGATTTTGGCGGGCTTTACCGCCACGCTGTTGTATGGTGGTTGGCTGACCTTGCATGGGCAATTGGCGGTGGGTGCGTTCTCGGTGCTGGTGTTTTTGACGCAGCGCCTGCTCTGGCCGCTGACCGGCCTGGCCGAAGTGGCCGATATGTACCAGCGGTCCATGGCCGCCATCGAGCGCGCCATGGGCTTACTCGATACGCCGATCAACATCGCTTATGAAGGCAAGCACTTTGCTAAATCGGCCATTACCGGTGAAATCCGTATTGAAAACCTTCAGTTTTCCTATGCCAGCGCGGGCGATACGCCCACCTTGCACAACATCAGCCTGACCATACCGGCTGGCCAGACGGTGGCCTTTGTGGGCTCCACCGGCTCGGGCAAATCCACCCTGGTTAAGCTACTGCTGCGCTTTTACACGCCGCAGAAAGGGCGCATTCTGCTCGATGGAGAACCGATCGATGCGCTCAATTTGCAAGACCTGCGCCGCGCCATCGGCTATGTGGCGCAAGACGCGTTTTTAAGCGATGCCACCGTGGCCGACAATATTGCCTACGGCGAGCAAGACCGCGCTGCCGTCAGCGACGAGGCGATAGCCGCTGCGGCCCGCGCCGCCGAGGCCACGGAATTTATTGAAAAACTGCCCCTGGGTTTTGCCACGCGCTTGGGCGAACGCGGCCAAAAGCTTTCAGGCGGGCAGCGCCAGCGCCTGGCGTTGGCCCGCGCGATTTTGAAAGACCCGCCGATCTTGGTGCTGGACGAAGCCACCAGCGCGGTGGACAACGAAACTGAAGCGGCCATTCAGCGCTCGCTCGAAGTGGTCAGCCAGGGCCGCACCACCATCGTCATCGCCCACCGCCTGTCCACCGTGCGCCAAGCCCATTGCATCCATTTGATGGACGCGGGGCGTATTGTGGAAAGCGGCACCCATGATGCACTGCTGGCGCAAGGCGGAGCCTATGCCGCGTTGTGGCGATTGCAGACGGGGGAGCGCAGCCTGCAGCCTATATAACAATGCTTTTTCTTAGACATGCTGCGGGAGGCTGCGATGGACAACGAAGTTAAGACCAATCAATTTGCACTGCTCAGGCAGCGCCGCTTTGCCCCCTTCTTCTGGACACAATTTAGCGGTGCGGGCAATGACAATGTATTTAAGTTCGCTTTCACCGTCATGGTCACCTACCAGCTACAGGTGGCCTGGTTGCCGCCAGCGCTGGCGGGCCTAGTAATAGGCGCTTTGTTTATCTTGCCCTACGTGCTGTTTTCTGCGACCAGCGGACAAATTGCCGACCGCTGGGACAAAGCGCGCCTGATGCGCCTGGTCAAAAACCTGGAAATCGCCATCATGCTGCTGGCCGCCTACGGCTTTGCGGCGCAGCAGGCCGGGGTGTTGCTGGTCTGTACATTTTTGATGGGTTGCCATTCCACCTTGTTTGGCCCGGCCAAGTTTGCGTATTTGCCGGAGGTGCTGCAAGAGCGCGAACTGGTGGGCGGCAATGGCATGGTGGAAATGGGCACTTTTGTCGCCATTTTGCTGGGCAATATGGTCGGTGGCCTATTGGTGGCCATTCCCGACATCGGCCAGTTGGCAGCGGCTGCGGCTTGTGTGGTGTTCGCGGTGCTGGGTCGTATCGCGGCAGGCTTTATTCCGCCCACGCCCGCGCGCCTGCAAGGCCAGCCTATGAACTGGAACCCGTTTACCGAGACGGCTGCTAATTTGCGGCTGGCGGCGGTGGACCCGGTGGTGTTTCGCTCCATGCTGGGAATCAGTTGGATGTGGTTTTTCGGAGCGGTGTTTTTGAGCCAGTTCCCTTCATTTGCCAAAACCGTGCTGCATGGCGATGAGCAAGTGGCGTCCTTGCTCTTGATTGTGTTTTCGGTAGGCGTGGGCATCGGTGCGCTGCTGTGTGAAAGCCTCAGCCGCAAAGGCGCTGGCCTGGGGCTGGGCCTGGTGCCGCTGGGCGCGGCGGGTATGAGTGTTTTTGCGGTGGATTTGTATTTCGCGTCCCACACTTTGGCACCTTCGGCTTTGATGGGCGCCAGCGCTTTCGTAGCCCAAAGCGCGCATTGGCGCGTCATGGCCGATCTATTTTTTATGAGCTTGTTCACCGGCCTCTTTAGCGTGCCTATGTACGCGCTGATCCAGCAGCGCAGCCAAGTCACGCACCGGGCGCGCATTATTGCGGCCAACAATATTCTCAATGCCTTGTTCATGGTGGTCAGTTCGCTGCTGGCCGGGGCCTTGCTGGGCGCGGGCCTGACGGTGCCCGATGTGTTTTTGCTCACCGGCCTTGTAAATGCCCTGGTGGCGACCTATGTATGTGTCAAGGTGCCCGCGTATGTGCACGACTTGCGCACTATGCTGGGCCGGGCCTCCTAGGCCTTCAATTAAACGGATAGGTAGATATGCGCTGGTTGCTTCGTGTTTTTTTGCTGCTGCTCGGCCTGGGCTTTATGCTGGCCTTGCTGTGCATGGCCGCGCTGATGTTTGCCTTCTCGCTGCTGCGCTGGCTGTTTACCGGGCGCAAACCGCAGTTGGTTTTGGTGATGGACAGCTACAAAAAATGGCAGCAAAACTCGCCCTGGGCTCCCCGGCCACCGGCGGGTGACGACATCATCGACGTGCCTAGTCGCGATATCGAGCCCCATCCAACGCGCTTGCCACCGATTGACAAAAAAGACTGAAGTGGGCGTGACTCGTGCCTAAGCCACCAGGTCGCAGCGAGGGGACTTAGAAACCGTCGCCCTGTAAGGGCATAGGCTGCAAATCCGGCCCCACCACGCGGCGTTCGTCGAAAACAAAGCACCCGCCGCTGTAGTACTTGCCATCGGTTTCCTCAAAATATTTGAGGATGCCGCCTTCGAGCTGGTAGACATGCTCCAGCCCTTCCTCGCGCATCAAGATGGCCGCTTTTTCGCAGCGAATGCCGCCAGTGCAAAAACTCACCACCGTCTTGTCTTGCAGCGATGCTTTGTGCGCCCGAAAGGCATCGGGGAATTCGGTGAACTTGTGGATGCGCCAGTCCAGTGCACCGCTGAAAGTGCCTTCATCCACCTCAAAGGCATTGCGCGTATCCAGCGTGACCACCGGACGGCCCGCGTCATCCACCCCAGCCTCTAACCAGCGCCGCACTGTGGCGGCACTGACCGCAGGCGCACGGCCCGCCGCCGGTTGAATAGCCGGGTGATTCATGCGGATGATTTCATTTTTCACCTTGACCAACATCTTTTTGAAAGGCTGCTCTTCGGACCAACTCTCTTTGGGCGCCAGCGGCACAAAGCGTGCGTCGCTTTGCAGCTGCGCCACAAAGCTGCGCACTTGCTCGGCCTGTCCGGCCAAAAACATATTGATGCCCTCATGGGCCAGCAATACCGTGCCCTTGAGCTGCAAGCCCAGCGCGCGGCTAAGCAATATGTCCCGCAGCGCCGCCACATCGGGCAGCGGCGTGAACAAGTAGGCAGAGATATTGAGGATGCTGGGCATGGGGGTATAGGGCAGGCGCGGAGTTAGTCCGATGACCTGCATTTTCAGTCATCAGCTCGGCGGCGCGCTTAAGCGTCCGGTTCAGCCTTGGGGTCTGCGCGGCGCAGCAAGTCCAGCGGGTTGACATTAGAAACCAGCAGGCAAGCCAGCACGATCAGGCCGCCGCCTATGGCCATTGCTAGGCTGGTGGCTTCGCCTAGTAGCAGTACCGACCAGAGCACGCCAAAGCCGGTGCTCATAAAGTTGGCGGTCATGGACGCCATGGGCGGCACGTGCTGCATGATGCGCATAAACAACCAATAGGCCAGGCCCGAGGTGGCGATGCCCAGCACGCTGACGGCGGCCAGGGCGCTGGGGGTGAAATGGGCGTTCGGAAAATCATGCACCGCGCCGGGCAGCAGCATAAGCACCGAGGCCGCATGCATACCAGCGGTAATGGACAGTGGCTCCATGCGCGTGGTGGCGCGTTTGAGGTAGGGCGTGGCGATGCCCGATAAGGCCGCTGCGCCCACACAAGTGAGCGCCGAGAGCATGAGTTGCGCGCTGGGGTGGACCGGCCCCAGGCGCACCACGAGCGCGGCGCCAGCCAGGCCCAGCAGGCAACCGGCCAGCTTGCCGCGCGTCAGCACTTCTTCGCCCAGCCAGGCCGAGGCGAAAGCGCCGAACAGCACCGAGGTCACCGACAGCAGCGCGCCATAGCCGCCAGGCAGAAACAAGGCCGCTTGCGAATACAAGGCATGCGGCCCGGCCACGGCCAGAAAGCCGATGAACATCAATTCCTTCCAATGCTCCGTAGGCCAGCGGTGCTTGAGCGCGCGCATGATGCCCGCCAGCATCAAAGTGCCCAAAACCATGCGTAGCCAGGGCGAAAAATTAGGCCCCAGTTGTGGCGCCGAAATACGGGTCAGGATGAATGACGCGCCCCATAGCGCAGAGAGGCAAGCCAGTTGCAAGAGGTATTTGGCTTGCATGGCGCTTATTCAGGCCGGGCTCACCGCCAATTAGACCGCCTGCGCACGCAAACTCTCCAGCGCTTCGTCCAGCGCTGCGGCATCGTTCACCGAGGAAATAAAGGCCTGGCAGGCCGGTAATGCGCTCGCGCCGCCAGCCTTGAGCTGAGCCATCACTTGCGCTGCTTCTTTGGGGTTGGCAAAGCCCGTGCTTTGCAAGAGCAGCGTGCCTTTGGCATCTAGCAGTTTGAAGTAAAACTGCCCGTCACTCTCGCGGTATTGCTTGAAGGCGGCGCTGGCGGTTTTGGCCGCTTTAGCAGGGCCGCCAGTGCTTTGCGCGGCCAAGCTGCGCAAGCCCACGGCTTGGCGCAGGCGCGCCATAAAGGGCGTGGCCACGGCGCGCGCTTTAATGGCGCCTTGCAGCAGCAGGGCTTCCACTTCTTGCGGATGCTCCATCAGGTGTTGGTAGCGTGCGCGCATGGGCGCGATTTCTTGGTCTATGCGCGCATGCAGTTTTTCTTTGGCAGAGGCCCAGCTGATACCTTGGGCAAATTCTTGCGCAAAGGCGGCGGTCTCTTGCGGGCTGGCAAAAGCCTGGTAAATCTGAAACAAGGCCGAGCCTTCAGTGTCTTTGGGCTCGCCCGGTGCGCGCGAATCGGTCTTGATGTTGGCAATCAGTTTTTGCAACTGCGCGCTGCTGGCAAACAGGGGGATGGTGTTGTCGTAGCTCTTGCTCATCTTGCGGCCATCCAAGCCCGGCAAGGTGGCTACGCTTTCTTCAATGGCGGCTTGCGGCGCTACAAAATGTTCGCCATAGCGGTGGTTAAAACTGTGCGCCATGTCGCGCGCCATTTCGATGTGCTGCACCTGATCGCGCCCCACCGGCACATGGTGGGCATTGAACAACAAAATGTCTGCACCCATCAGTACCGGGTACATAAACAGTCCGGCGCTGACATCGGTATCCGGGTCGGTACCGGCGGCGGTGTTTTTGTCTACCGAGGCTTTGTAGGCATGCGCGCGGTTGAGAATGCCTTTGCCGGTCACGCAGGTCAAAAACCAGGTGAGCTCGGGAATCTCGGGGATGTCGGACTGGCGGTAAAACACCACGCGCTCGGGGTCCAGGCCTGCGGCGAGCCAACTCGCGGCGATCTCCAGAGTAGAGCGCTGAATGCGCGCAGGCTCGTCAATTTTGATGAGCGCGTGGTAGTCGGCCAAAAAGTAATAACTCTCCACGCCGGGCCGCAAGCTCGCTTGCACGGCGGGGCGGATGGAGCCCACGTAGTTACCCAAGTGCGGTGTGCCCGAGGTGGTGATGCCGGTTAAAAAACGAACAGTACTCATGGTGCTTTAGTTAACAAGGCCAAACAAATTAAACCGGCGCTGCGCCGCTGAGCAGCAGCGCGCGCAAGGGACTGAGCAGCAATTCCAGGGCTTCAAAACTCAGGCCCATCAAAGGCAGCATCCAAAAGGTGTTGATCACCTTGGTCAGCACCAGCGCCATCACAATAAAAAAGCCCCAGGGCTCCACGCGCGACAACCAATACGCCTGGCGCATAGGCAATAAGCCCACCAAAATGCGCCCGCCATCAAGCGGCGGCAGCGGGAACAGATTAAACACACACATCACCACATTGACCAGCACGCCGCCCTGGCACATTTTTAGCAAAAAAGGCTCGCTGATACCAGCGCCTTGCAATACGAATAGGCCCGCGCCCCAAAGCACGGCTTGCGCGAAATTAATCGCCGGGCCGGCCAA
Source organism: Comamonas sp. lk (assembly GCA_945869165.1). Taxonomy (GTDB): domain Bacteria; phylum Pseudomonadota; class Gammaproteobacteria; order Burkholderiales; family Burkholderiaceae_C; genus Allorhodoferax. The sequence continues at coordinate 24,815 of CAMBNY010000013.1, forward strand.
GGCCACCCAGACCATATCGCGTTTGGGGTGGCGCAGGCGCCCAAAATTGACCGGCACCGGTTTGGCATAGCCAAACAAAAACGCGCCCGAGGTGCTGAAGTACAGCAGCAGCGGCAGCAAGATGGTGCCCACTGGGTCGATGTGTTTCAAGGGGTTGAGCGAGATGCGGCCCAGCATCCAGGCGGTGTCGTCGCCAAAGTAGCGCGCTGCGTAGCCGTGCGCCGCTTCATGCAGGGTGATGGAAAAAATCACCGGTATCGCGTAGAGGCTGACGGTTTGAATCAGGTTTGCAATGTCCACGTGCGGGCTTTCAATGATTAAGGCTTGAAGGCATTCGGGCTCTCACGCATTACAGACCCAGCCGGGCAAGGTCGCCCCGACCCTGGCGGACCACTTCGGCTTCGCCGCCGCTCAGGTCTATCACGGTGGTGGGCTCTAGCGCACAGGCACCGGCGTCGATCACGCCGTCTATCTGGTGCTCATAGCGTTCGCGGATGTCAGCGGCATCGTTCAGGGCCTGGCTTTCGCCTGGCGGTATCAACGTGGTGGCCAGCAAAGGCGCGCCGTGCAGCTCCAGCAAGGCTTGCAGGCAGGCATGCTCGGGCAGGCGCAGGCCAATGGTTTTGCGCGAGGGGTGGCTCAGGCGGCGCGGCACTTCTTTGCTGGCTTCTAGGATGAAGGTAAACGGGCCGGGCGTGGCGGATTTAAGCAGGCGGAACTGTCGGTTGTCCACCTTGGCGTAATTGGCCAGCTCGCTCAGGTCGCGGCATAAAAGCGTCAGGTGGTGCTTTTCGTCCACCCCGCGAATTTGGCGCAGCCGGTCGGCGGCGGCTTTGTCGTCTAAGTGGCAGACCAGCGCGTAGCTCGAATCGGTGGGCACTGCCAGCACGCCGCCTTTTTGCAGCAAGGCCATGGCTTGCTTGAGCAGGCGTTGTTGCGGGTTGTCCGGGTGGACTTCAAAAAACTGTGCCACGGCGCCGCTTACTGGATGCGCGCGGCAAGCAATTCCCACACCGGCGTCAAACCGCCGGGCAGATAGGGCAGGGTGCCCAGCTCGGTATGGCTTTCTAAGGGGCTGTGAAAGTCGCTGCCGCGCGAGGCGGCCAGCCCAAACTCTTGGGCCGTGGCGGCATAAGTGACATATTCCGCCGCCGAATGGCTGCCAGTCACCACCTCCACGCCGCGTCCGCCGTGGCCTTTGAATTCGGTAAACAGCGCAAATTCTTCGTTGCGCGTAAATTTGTAGCGCGCCGGATGCGCCACCACCGCCATGCCACCGGCACCGGTAATCCAGCCCACCGCGTCTTTGAGCGTGGCCCAGCGGTGCTCCACATAGCCGGGCTTGCCCTCGGTCAGGTATTTGCGAAACACCTCGTTAGTGTCTTTGCATACGCCGGTCTCGACCAAGTGCCGGGCGAAATGGGTGCGAGAAATCAGGTCTGGGTTGCCCACGTATTGCAGCGCACCTTCAAACGCGCCTTTGATGCCCACTTTGGTCAGTCCATCGGCCATGTCTTGCGCCCGCAGCCTGCGCCCGCCGCGCGTGCGCTCCAGGCCCTCGCGCAAATCCGGGTTGTCGGTATCGATGCCCAGGCCGACGATGTGAACAGTTTTACCCAGAAAAGTGACCGAAATTTCCACCCCGGTGATGTAGCGCATGCCCACCGCCTTAGCGGCTGCGGCTGCGCGGGCCTGGCCGCCAATCTCGTCATGGTCGGTCAGCGCCCACAGCTCCACGCCGTTGGAGGCGGCACGTTCTGCCAGGGCTTCAGGGGTCAGGGTGCCGTCCGAGACCACAGAGTGGCAATGCAGGTCGGCGTTGAGGATAGAGGTCACCGGAGCATTTTAGGCGCTGGGGCTTGGCTTGCTCCACGCTGGCGTCTGGTCCAAGCTGAAGTGGTAGCCAACTAGCCAGCGCTAAGCGCGCGATATGCGGGTGGGTGGATGCTGGCCGAACTCGGTTTTCTAAAAAATATTCCGCCCTAGGCTGAAGTGTTGACTAAAACTTGGGTGATCGCGCAGTGTGAAGGCTTAGAGGTCGCGCGAATGGCCATGCATTACCACCCGTGGCTGTCGGGATCGCCCTTGAATGGCCCACAGAGCTCTGGCGTAATCCACCCGCCATAGAAACCCCCGGGCTGCGCACGGACCTTTTCACCGCCCACGTGGCAATCGAGATCATGTGCATAAAAAGCAATGCACTGCGCCAGCGGCTCCGCTCCAGCCAGGGGTTGCGGATAGCTCCAGGCCACCCGGGCCAATCGGCGATCGCCGTCAACCAAATCCCAATAGTGCGCAGGACCTTTCCACTCGCAAAACGAGCCCCCACCTGCGGGGCGCAAGCGCGCGCGCTCTACATCTGCCAGCGGAAGATAAAACGTGGGCGGATGGGCCGTCTCGCGCACCGCCCAGGCACCGCGGGTTCGCGCGACGAGCGCGTCGCCCCAAAGGACAAGAATCTCCCGTTCTTCGCGAACGAGTTCGGGCGGGCGCGGGAAATCCCACACCGAGACTTGCCCCTGCGCGGGTACATGTGCAAACGGCGGACGCGCATTGCCGCGCCAGTGCCATTGCGCACGTGCTTGCGCAATGCGATCAACATCAAAATTCATAGTGGTAACAGGCAAAACATGATTTAAAAATCCGCGGCGCACTCCCAGTGCATGGGCGTTCCGTTGTGCGGATGCTCAAGCGATAGCGCGCAGGCGTGCAATAGTAAGCGCGGGGCCATGGCCAGAGCTTGCGGGTCGGCATACAAGGCATCGCCCAGTATGGGGTGTCCGATCGCTTGCATGTGTAGGCGCAACTGGTGGCTGCGTCCGGTCAGGGGCTCGAGTTCCACCCGACTGCTTTGGCGCTGCGTATCCTGCGCCACGCAGCGCCAGCGGGTTTGGCTGGCTTTGCCATCGGCTTGAATAATGCGCAAAGGGCGACGGGGCCAATCGACGGCGATCGGCAAGTTGATGGTCTGCCATATTCCATCCGGCTCCAAGAGGCCAGCCACGTGGGCCACATAGCGTTTCTTTAGGTGGCCGTTGGCAAATGCGTGGTTGATAGTGCGCTGGGCGTAGCCGCCGCGCGCCATCAGCAACAGGCCCGAGGTCGCCATGTCCAAGCGGTGCACCACGAGGGCATCGGGGAAGAGGGCTTGTACGCGGGCACTCATGCAGTCTTGCTTGTCCGGCCCGCGCCCCGGCACTGACAACAGCCCTGCTGGTTTATTCAGTACCAAAAGCGTTTCGTCTTGGTACAGCAGCGTGATGCCTGCGGGCGCTGGTTTATCGGGAGCGCACATTGCCATGTTGATGGGTGCGCATGTCTGTGCGTGCTTGCCCAAGTTCATCGGCGCTGCTGCGGCTCGCGCACGGCTTGCACTTGTAATTCGCTAATCGGCGCGGCCTGGTTGCCCCAGGCGCTGCGGGTATAGCTTAGTACCTGAGCGATCTGCGCGTTGCTCAGTTCCAGCATAAAAGGCGGCATACCAAAAGGGCGGGCGTGGCCTTGCGTGGAAGGTGCGAAGCCACCGTAGAGGACGCTGAGCACCGCGTTATTGGGCTTGTCCATCAGCAGCGCCCGGTTGCCTGCCAGCGCTGGATACACGCCTGCGCGGCCTTGGCCTGTGTCGCCGTGGCAGTCGACGCACTGCTTTTTATAAATGTCTGCGCCTTGTGTATGGGCAGGGCTTTGGTTTGCGTTTGCAATTTGGAATGTGTTCGCATTTGAATCGGCATGAGGTATTGCAACACCTGCCTTGGTCGGCACCTGCGACTGCAAATACACCGCCATCGCCTGTGCATCCTGGTCATTCAGGTATTGCGTGCCGTGTAAGACCACTTCGGCCATAGGCCCGGCGGCAAAGCGGCCAGCGCCTACACCGGTTTGCAAAAAGCTTTGCAAGGCCTGCGCATCCGTCGTTCCGGCTTGTGCTGGATCGCGCAGAGAAGGCGCATACCAACGCAGCCCGGGCAAGACGCCGCCGCTGCCGCGTGTGGCATCGCGCAAACCGCCCAGTGCGTCGCGCGGGCTATGGCATTCTTGGCAGTGGCCCAGGCCTTCGACGAGGTAGCGCCCACGCGTCCAGGCCACCGCATCTACGCCTGCGGGCGCTGCATCCTCGTGCGGGTTTTGGAAGGGGCGAAAGTACATGGCGCGCCACAAGCCCAGCGCGGTTTGGGTGCCGAATGGCCACACCATGTTTGCTTCGGTTTTGGGCCGGGGCACGGCGGGCACCGATTGCAAAAATGCCCATAGCGCATCGGCGTCGGCGCGCGTCAAACGGCTGTAGCTGGTGTAGGGAAACGCGGGCGAGAGGCGCTGCCCCTGCGGCCCCAGCCCCAAGTGAAGTGCTTGCCAAAAATCGTCTTGCGTCCAGCGGCCCAATCCATGCGCTGGGTCGCGCGTTAGATTGCTGGTGTACACCGTGCCAAATGGGGTTTGTATCGCGCGCCCACCGGCCAGCAGGGCACCTGCGGGTGCGCTATGGCAAAACACGCAATTGCCCACGCGCGCTAGGTACTGGCCGCGCGCCACCTGCGCTTTAGAGGGTGCTTGCGCATCGGCGCTCGTCTTGCTTGCACTGCCTTCGATTGCGGAAGTGTTTTCGGGCGCACTGGTTTGCACCAAGGGGTTGACGCTGGCTGGCCGGTAATAGGCATCAAAGCCCCACAAGGCCCACAGCAGGGCGGCTGCCAGCAAGGTGCACAGCGTCAGCGCCAAGGTGCGCAAAGTGCTTCGCTTCACCACGGCGCGCTCCCGCACCGTATCTCTTTGGCGCCGGGCGCCAGCGGGGGTTTTTGCGCGGCGGCGCGGGATACCTGCGGCACGCTTTGGCTGGACAGCCAAGTGCTGAGGGCATGCACATCGGCGTCGCTAAGGCGCTTGGCGATGTCAGCCATGCAGTCGGGCGCCTGGGCTTGGCGCTGGCCGTTTTGCCAGCCGCCCAATTGGGCGTTGAGGTAGTCGCGCGGAAGGCCCAATAAGCCGGGTACCGAAGGCTGCGTGCCGGTCAGTGCGCTGCCATGGCATTGCACGCAGGCCGGTATTTGCAAGGCCGGATCCCCCTGGCGCACCAGTTGCAGCCCGCGCGCTAAAAGGGCCTTGTCGGTGGGCTGCGGCGCGGGCGGCGAGTAGGGGATTTCAAGCCCCGCAAAGTAATCGGCCAGTGCGCGCAGATAGGCATCGTCTAAAGGTGCAAGCAGACTCTGCATCAGAGGGTAGTTGCGCCGACCTTGCTGCAAGTTCACCAACTGGTTGTACAAATAGCCTGCGGGTTTGCCAGCCAGTCGCGGGTAGTAGCCGTCGGGGCCGGAGCGGCCCTGCGGGCCGTGGCAGCCAGTACAAGCGAGGGTGCGCTGGGCCATGGAGTCTTCAAAAGGCAGGGCCTGGGCTTGAAGCCCTGCGCTTTGCAGCCAGCAACAAAGCGCAAGGCGCCACAGGGGTTTGAGCATAGTTCTTGTTATATCCCTTCGCATAGGGCAAAGCTTAACGCCTATGGACGGCAGTGTGCTCGAAGCCTTTTTTAATCCTGCGACAATCGCAGGGTGTTTCTATTGTTTTTTTGTGATTGCAGTTTCCATGTCTAGCACCTCTGTTTTTCCGGTACGCGCCACTGCGCTGCGCGATGCCAAAGCGATTAGTGATTTGTATGCGCAGGTAGCGCTTGAAACCTACCAGTCTTTACTGGGCACCGACCAGCATCCGCCCTTGGGGCAGGACAAGCGCCAGGCCTATTGGCGCGAGGCCATAGAGTTTGCCGAACCCCAAGTGATGGCCGCCATGCACGGCGAGCGCATCGTTGGCTTTGTCGGCTTTGACCGCAGCCGCGACGAGGGCAGCCGCCAAACCACCGGCGAGATTACCGATATCTATGTGCACCCGGATTTTCAGGGCCTGGGCGTGGGCCTGTCCTTGTGGCATTCGGCCCGCCAGGGCTTGCACGACGAAGGTTGTATCGACGTCACCTTGTGGATGCAAGCGCGTAACAAAACGGCTTTACGCTTTTTTGAACTGGCCGGTTTCAAGCGCGAACCGGGTGCCGAGCGCGAAGTGCAAGTGCTCGGCCATGCCATCGCCGAGCTGCGCTTGCACCGCAACCTCCTCTAATTCCCGTGCCGGTAGTGCGCGGCGACCTCGACCCGGCGCGCATGTCAGCGCCCCCTGGCGTGCTGGTCTTGCGGTCTGAACATTTTGAGGCCTGGGTTATTCCCTTTGGCGCGCGCCTCATGCAATTGTTTTGGCTGCATGCGCCCCAGGGCCCGCGGCCTTTGTCTTTAGGCTTTAGCGACCCCGAAGCCTACCGGCAGGACACCATGTCCATAGGCGCGGTGTGTGGCCGCTATGGCAACCGCATTGGCGGCGCCGTGCTGGAACGCGGCGATAAGCGCTATGCGCTGGACGCCAACCATCCCCTAGGCCATTGCATCCACGGCGGTACATTAGGCTGGGGACAGCGCGATTGGCAGATTGCGCAACACGATGCCAGCGGCGTAACGCTGACGCTGGACTCTGCCGATGGCGATATGGGCTTTGCGGGCCGCTGCCAGGCGCAAGTGCAGTACCGCTTGGAAGGCGACCGGCTGGTCTGGCAAGCCGATGCCCGCGTAGATGCCGAAAGCCCCATTAATTTGGTGCAGCACAGTTACTGGAACCTCGATGGTGCGGCCACGATAGCGCAGCATGTGGTTCAAGTGGACGCCGACCTTTACCACCCGGTGGATGCGCAAGAGCTGCCTTTGCCGGCGGTGCCCGTGGACGGCAGCTGCTTTGATTTTCGCCAAGGCGCGAACGTAGCGCCCGAGTGTGTGCCGCATCTGGATGGCGCATTGGTTTTGCGCAGCGCTGCCGGGGCAATGCGCCCGGTGGCCCGCGTGCAAGCGGGTGGGCTGGCGATGCAGGTCAGTACCGACCGGCCTTTGTTGCATGTGTATGCCAGCGCGGGTTTGCGCCCGAGCAGCCCGGCTTTGGGCGTGGCCCATGGCGCGGGCGCGGGGCTATGTTTAGAAACCGAAGATATGCCCAACGGCCCGGCCCTGGGCAGCGATGTGTGGTACGGCCCGCAGCGCGATTACCGCCACACGCTGGCCCTGGATTTTTCTTTCACGTCTTAGACAAGGAGTTTTGCCTTGAGCACACCCGAATTTGACAGCCGTAGTTTTTTAGCCGCGCACATTGACAAAACCTTGGCGTTTTACGAGCCGAATGCCCTGGATGCGCAAGGCGGGTTTTTCCATTATTTTCTGGACGATGGCACGGTGTATGAACGCTCGCACCGGCATTTGGTCAGCGCCACGCGCTTTGTATTTAACTGGTCCATGGCTTATCACCACACCGGCCGCGCGCACTACCTGGACTGGACGCGCCACGCCTTGGCGCATTTGCAAAACTTTCGATTGCCCAGCGGTTTATTCGGATGGACGCTGGCGGCGGGCCGCGTGCAAGACGCGACCGCCATGGCTTACGGGCAAGCCTTTGTGCTCTTGGCGCACAGCCACGCGTTCCGGGTGGGTGCCTGCTCGCGCGAGGCGGTGGGCCAGGCCTTTGAGCAGATGAATGCCGCATTTTTTGAAGCGGGCGTACGCGCCTATGCCGACGAAATCACCCCCGAAGGCGTGCTGATCGATTACCGCGGTCAGAACGCCAATATGCATATGTGCGAGGCCTGTTTGACGGCTTTTGAATTTACCGGCGAGCAGCGCTACTGGGACCGCGCGGTGCTGCTGATAGAGCGCTTTGCGTTTGAGCTGGCCGCACAGTCGCATGGACTGGTGTGGGAGCATTACCGCCAGGACTGGTCGCTCGATTGGGACTACAACCGCGACAACCCTGGCAACATCTTCAAGCCCTGGGGTTTCCAGACCGGGCACCAAACGGAGTGGGCCAAGTTACTGATGATTGCCTGGCAGCACCAACCCCATGCGCGCTGGCTGCAGCGAGCACAAGAGCTACACAGCGCCGCCTACCAACACGGCTGGGACGCGCAACACGGCGGCCTGGTCTATGGCTTTGACCCGGATTTCAAGCATTGCGACAGCGACAAATATTTTTGGGTGCAAGCCGAATCCTTTGCCAGCGCCTGGCGCCTCTGGCGGGCCACGGGTAAGCAGGAATATCTGGACCAGTACAAGCGCACATGGCAATGGAGCTGGCAACACATGGTGGACCACCACTACGGCGCTTGGTTCCGCATCCTGTCCGCCGACGGCAGCAAGCTGGAAAACACCAAGTCCCCTGCCGGTAAAACCGATTACCACACCATGGGCGCTTGCTGGGACGTGATGCAGGCCGGTGGTTTGCGGGATTAGGTAGGGCTTGGGGGCTAAACGGCGCTTGTGTCTCTACAGCCCCCGCAACCCGTCATCGCGAGGAGCGAAGCGACGCGGCGATCCCTGCGCATCCAGTCATGGATTGCCACGGCCTGCGGCCTCGCAAAGACGCGCGGATGCAAATTTACCTGTAGCCGCTAATCTGTATTGGGCCCTAAGGCTTCAGGCCAGCAGCGCATCTACATCCGCCACCGCCACGTGCCGCCCGGTACGTGCGCTTTCCAGCACCGCCAGCGCCACGGCCAAGGACTTGGCACCGGCCACGCCATCGGCCATCTCGTGTGCTTCGCCCCGGATGGCGCGGTGCATTTCTTGTAGGCACACTTCGTACAAATTGGCGCGCGCTACTGGCAGCACTTCGCTGCCGCGCTCGCTATTGAGCACCAAGTCGCCGCTGGGTTGCTGGCTCATCATGCCGTTGCCGTGCAGGCTGGCGCGGGTGCCGTGCAATTCCAGACCCGTGGCCGCGTAGGGCGTGTTAAAGCCCTGGTGGGAGGAGGCGGTGATACCGCTGGCAAAGCGCCAGACCGACATGGCGTTGTCCTCTAGGCCCTGGGCCATGCCACTGTTGGACACCATGGCGCACACTTCAACCGGGTATTCGCCCAGCAAAAAGGCCAGCGAATCGGCGTTGTGCACCACGATGTCCAGCACCACGCCGCCGCCTGCGGTCGGGTTGTCCAGGCGCCAGCCTTGCAAATGCGCGGGCAGGTACACCGAGTGCTGCATACGCGCGGCCACGACGTTTCCTAGCGCCCCGGCGCGCAAGTGTTCGCGCATGGCGCGGTGCGGGCCGTTGTGCCGTAAGTGGTGGTTGGTGCCCATGACCACGCCGGCGTCGCGGCAGGCCCGCACCATGCGGATGGCAGCGTCCAGGCTGGTTGCCAGGGGTTTTTCGCACAAGACATGGCAGCCATTCGCAGCGGCAAACAGAGTCGAGGCCTCGTGCTTTTCGTTGGTGTTGGAGATGTAAACAGCGTCCACGCCGAGCGCGGGGTAGGCTTTTTCATCGCTTAGGGCGTGGGGTAAGCCATGTTGTGTGGCAAAGTCTTTGGCGCGTTGCAAGTCTCCTGAAACCACGGCCACCACCTCGTCTCCCACCGCCCGGATGGCACCGACCATCCATTCGCCAGCAATCGTACTGGCACCAAGCAAAACCCAGCGCATAGTGTTTCTCCTAGTAGAACATTGCCATGATAACGTTTACATTTGGGTTTGTACCCCATGAAAACCCCTAAAGTCACCACCCAAACCATTGCCCAGGCGACCGGCTTGTCGCTGGCCACGGTGTCGCGGGCCCTGGCCGGTAGTCCGCAAGTGCTGCCGGGCACGCGCGCGCGGGTGCTGGAAGCGGCCAAGGCGCTGAACTTTGTGCGCGATCGTGCCGCCGTGCGCCTCAAAACCGGCAAAACCCAGGTGCTGGCCTTTTTGGTCAACCGATCTGACGCAAACCAACCCGCCTTCAAGGACTTGATGCTGGGCATCAGCGACGCCTTGCAGGACACGGATTACCACCTTATCGTCATGCCCGATGGCCCGGATGCCAACCGCCTCAAGACATTGCGTTATGTGGTGGAAAACAAGTTGGCCGACGGCCTGGTCATCACCCACACCACGCCGGACGACGAGCGGGTGCGCTATTTGCAAGAGGCGCAGCTGCCTTTTGTGACGCATGGCCGCACGCGCAAGCTCCCCGAACACGCGTATGTCGATTTCGCTAATGAGCGCTATGCCTTTGACGCGGTACATACCTTGCACGCTCATGGTCGCCGCAAATTGGCGATCCTGCTGCCCGAGGCCGGTGGTACTTTCTGGGACTATCTGGCCAGCGGCTTTAGCGAGGCCTGCCTCGCTTTAGGAATGGATGGCTTGGTTATCCACGATATGGACCTTGACCAAAGTCCCGAAAAAATTTACCAGTGGACGCGCGCCCATGCCCGCAGTTTCGACGGCTTGGTGCTGACACGCGAAGCGCCGGTGATGGCCCTGACTACCGCCGTTTTGGACGCGGGCTTGCGCCTGCGCCAGGACCTGGACTTGGTGGTCAAGTACAGCAGCCATTTGCCGCGCTATGTGCGCCAGCCTTTGTTGGGCTGCTTCGAGGATATTTACCTTACCGGCACTTCCCTGGGCGCCAGCCTCTTGCACGAAATGAAAAATCTCGGTGGTGCGCCAAAGCAAATACTTTTTCAACCCCCTCCGATAGAAAGTCTGTATGAACCCGATCTCCGTTGATACGCAAGACCCCAACGCGCCCTATCTGGAAACCATCCGCCAGACCAAGCGCGCATTACGCGCCGCCCTGCCGGATTTGAAGGAGCGCTTTGCCACCCTGACAGCGCATATCGAGGCGCAAGTGCAGGCGATTGAGGCCGAACGCGCTGCCGGTATTTCACCCGTACCCACGATCAACGCTGCAGACTTGGACAGCCTGGACAGCGCCACCTTAGACCGCGTGCGTCAACGCGGTTGCGTGGTGGTGCGCGGTGTCTTCGGGCAAGACCGGGTGCAGGCCTGGAACGCGGAATTGGCTGATTACCTGGACCGCAACAAGTACCTGGAAAAAGAGGTGAGTAAGCGCGGTATCGACAAATACTTCAGTAGCTTGGCCAGTGGGCGTCCGCAGATTTTTGGCATCTATTGGTCGCGCCCGCAAATGGATGCGCGCCAATCGCCCGAGCTGGCGCGCGTGCGCCGTTGGCTCAACCGCTTGTGGGAGTTTGAGCATGCGGGCCAACAGGTGTTCAACCCCGACTTGGAATGCACGTATTCGGACCGCGTGCGTCAGCGCCAGCCCGGCGATAAAACCCTGGGCTTGTCACCGCATACCGATGGTGGCTCGATTGAGCGCTGGATAGACCCCGGTTACCAACTGGTTTATCGACATGTGTTTGGCGGCGACGTGCGCCAGTACAACGCGTTTGATGCTGCGTTTCGCACTGAGACGCACGAGATCCCTTCGCCTGCGGTGTGCCGCATGTTCCGGACCTTCCAGGGTTGGACGGCTTTAACCTCCCAAGGTCCAGGCGATGGCACTTTGCGGGTCGCACCAATTGCAGACGCTATGGCCTGGGTGCTGCTGCGCGCCCTGCAAGACGATGTACCCGAGGACAGTTTGTGCGGTGCCCGCGCCGGGCGCGCGTTAGGGGTCAATGCCGAGTTTCACAGCCTGATTTTGCGCGCCTATGGCCCGATTCCCAAAGTAGAGCAGGGCGATACCGTGTGGTGGCACCCGGATGTGATCCATGGTGTGGAAGATGAGCACTTGGGAAGCGGTTCGAGCAATGTGATGTACATCGGCGCGGCGCCTGACTGCGAGAAAAATCGTAGCTTCCAAGCGCTACAAAAACCGGCTTTCGAAGCGGGCTTGTCGTCGCCCGACTTTGCGCCGGAAAACTATGAAGTGGATTTCAGTGGCCGCGCCACACCGGCTGATTTGTCGCCGCTTGGTTTGCGGCAAATGGGCTTTGCTAGCTGACTGAATACACGCTGCCGGGCTGCCATAGCCCAGCGCGCTAAGGTTTAGTTCAGGCGTTCGCCGCTTTGCGCGTCAAATACATGGATTTTGTGGGTGGCCACCGTCATGCGCAAGGCGTCACCTGGTGCATAGCTGGCGGCACCGGCCATGCGCAAGGTGCATTCGCCCATGGCTGAGCGCACGAGCACATAACTCTCGGCGCCTGTGGGTTCGACCAGCGTCACGGTGGCTTGCAGCGTACCGGCCTCGCTGACCACCATGTCTTCGGGGCGGATGCCGATGCGTACGCGCCGACCTGCGAGCGCAGGCAAAAACAAACCGCTGCTGTCCTGCCCCAGGTAAATCTGCCCGTCGCTACCGACTTCGCTCTCGCTCCAGTTGATGGCGGGCGAGCCGATGAACTCAGCAACAAAAGTATTGGCGGGTCGCTCGTACAACTCCATCGGTGTGGCCAGTTGCTGGATGCGTCCGTCTTTGAGCACCGCAATACGCGTGCCCAGCGTCATGGCTTCGACCTGGTCATGGGTCACGTAAATCGTGGTGACGCCGGTGGCCATATGCAATTTCTTCAGCTCGGCACGCATGTCCACGCGCAGCTTGGCGTCCAGATTAGACAGCGGCTCGTCAAACAAAAACAAAGACGGCCTGCGCGCCAGGGCGCGGCCAATAGCGACGCGCTGGCGCTGCCCGCCCGAAAGCTGGCGTGGCTTGCGTTGTAGCAAATGGCCGATCTGCAAGAGCGCGGCTACCTCATCGACAGCGGCTTTGCGCTGGGCTACCGGCACTTTGCGCATCTCTAGGGGAAACGCGATGTTTTCGGCCACCGTCATGTTCGGGTAAAGCGCATAGCTTTGGAACACCATGGCGATGTCGCGGGTGTCGGGCGCTTCCTTGGTGATGTCGCGCGTGTCCAGGTGCAGACTGCCGGTGCTGGGTTCTTCCAACCCGGCCACGATGTTCATCAAGGTGCTTTTGCCGCAGCCCGAGGGGCCAACCAGCACCAGAAACTCGCCGTCCGCCAAATCCAGGTCGATGTTTTGCAGCACCGTGGTGCTACCAAAGCTTTTGGAAATATCTTTTATCGTGAGCGTTGCCATACCAATCCTTACCCCTTGACCGAGCCCGCCATCAGGCCCCGTACAAAATATTTACCTGAAACCACATACACCACTAAGGTGGGGATGGCGGCGATAAACGCCCCGGCGAAGTGCACGTTGTATTCCTTCACGCCAGTCGAACTGCTCACCAGATTGTTGAGCGCCACCGTGAGCGGATAGGACGAAAAATCGCTAAAGGAGGCGCCAAACAAAAAGTCGTTCCAAATGTTGGTGAACTGCCAGATCACGTTGACCACGATGATGGGCAAGCTATTGGGCAGCAGCAAGCGCCAATACAGCACGAAAAAGCCGGCGCCGTCCATGCGCGCGGACTTCACCAGCTCATGCGGGAAAGCGGTATAAAAGTTGCGGAAAAACAGGGTGCCAAAGCCGATGCCATAGACGGTATGTACCAATATCAGCCCCTTGACCGTGCCAGCCAGGCCCAGCTCGCCCAGCAACTTGGCCATGGGGATGAGCACGATTTGGAAGGGGATAAACACCGAAAACAGCAAAGCGCCAAAGATCAGCGTAGCACCGCGCATCTTGAACTGCGTCAGCACATAACCGTTAAGCGATCCGATCAGCGTGGAAAAAAGTACCGCCGGTATCACCATCAAAAACGAGTTCATGAAATAGGGACGCAAGCCCGTGGGCTGCACGCCGATTTGCGCTTTACTCCAGGCTTGCAGCCAGGGCTCGATGGTGGCGTTCAGCGGCAAGCTAATCAGGTTGCCGCCCCGGATTTCGTCCAGCGGCTTGATGGAGTTGACCACCATCACATAAATCGGCAGCAAAAACACCAGCGCCAAAAACGCCAGCACCACATAAAGCAGCACCCGCTGCACAAGGTCGGTCGTGCTGCGGTTCATGATGGCGTCTTTTCGCGCAATTCGCTGCGCACATAGGGGATGACGACAATGCTCACTGCTATCAGCATCAAGACCGCGCTGGCTGCGCCCAGCGCCATTTCATTGCGGGTAAAGGTGTACTGGTATACAAATACCGAGGGCAGCCAGGTGGCCCGGCCCGGCCCGCCGCCGGTCAGCGCGATCACCAGGTCGTAACTCTTGATGGCCATGTGCGCCAGAATCACAAAAGAAGAGATAAAGCTCGGCCCCAGCTGCGGGATGACGATGCGCCAGTACATATCCCAGCCCTTGGCGCCATCGACGCGGGCGGCGTTCATCACTTCGGTGTCCACACCGCGCAAACCAGCCAAAAACAAGGCCATCACAAAGCCCGAGGTCTGCCACACCGCGGCGATGACCACGCAGTAAATCGCCATGTCCCCGTCTTTGATCCAGTCGAACACAAAATCGGGGAAGCCCATCAAATGCACCGTGCGTTCAAAGCCGATGCTGGGGTCCAAAATCCATTTCCATGCGGTGCCGGTCACGATAAAGGACAGCGCCATGGGGTAAAGAAAAATAGAGCGAAAAGCGGTTTCACCGCGAATCTTTTGGTCGATCAAAATCGCCATGAGCATGCCCAGCAAGAGGCTCAGGCCAATGTACAACACCGCGAACACGCCCAGGTTTTTGGCCGATAGCGCAAAGGTGCTCAGGCGAAACAGACGGTGGTAGGGAATTTCTTCTGCCAGCTCGAACTGCGGCATCAGCGTAGAGGTGGTAAACGAGAGATAAATCGTGAAGGCGATAAACCCATACACGCAAGCGCCGACCATGACCAAGCTAGGTGTCAGGGTGAGCGCGGGTAACCAGCGATTTTTCATAGCTAAAAAAACAGGGGAGGGGCTTGGCCCCTCCCCTTATTTGCAATGCACCAAAGGCGCTTTACTCGGCGGCAGCGACCATGGCCTTCACCGCAGCGGCGCTGTCAAGCTTGCCGTTGAAGTGTTGGGTGATCACGTCATAAAAGCCGTTCTTGACCGAAGCAGGTACCGCGTGGCCATGGGCCATGGAGCCGACCAAAGTGCCTTTGGAGTTGGCTTCTGCCAAGTCTTTCATGCCCTTTTTGCCGCAATCGTCAAACGCTTTGTCCGACACGTCAGTACGTGCAGGCACCGAGCCTTTGACCACGTTGAACGCGCTCTGGAAGGAGGGGTTCATAATGGCGCTGGCCAACTTGGTTTGTGCTGCTTGTGAACCAGCGCCCACTTTGAACATACCAAACTGGTCGGCGTTAAAGGACACCATACCTTGGGTGCCAGGAACGCGGAAGCACACGAAGTCTTTGCCCGGTACTTTCTTGGCGTTCAAGAACTCGCCCTTGGCCCAGTCACCCATGATTTGGAAACCGGCTTTGCCTTCGATAACCATGGCCGATGCCAGGTTCCAGTCGCGGTTGGAGAAGTCTTTGTCCACATACTTGCGCAGGGCAGCCATGCGGTCAAAGGATTTTTTCATGGTGTCCGAACCCAGCGCGGCTTTATCTTTGTTGATAAAGGCTTTGCGGTAGAAATCTACACCGCCGGTAGCCAGCACCACGCCGTCAAACACGGTGGCTTCTTGCCAGGCTTGGCCGCCATGCGCCAGGCCGACAAAACCGGCTTTTTGCACTTTGTCCAAGGCAGCGAGGAAACCATCGAAGTCGGTAGGCATGGTGGTCACGCCGGCTTTGTCCAATACGGCTTTATTTGCCCATACCCAGTTGGTGGAGTGGATGTTGACCGGAGCGGCAACCCACTTACCTTGGTATTTGGAGAACTGCTGCAATGCCAGGGGAACGGTTTTGTCCCAGTTTTCTTTTTGTGCCAGGGCGTTGAGGTCGCCCAGCGCGCCTTGCTTGGCCCAGTCCTGGATGTCAAAGCCGAGCATTTGCACCGAAGTAGGTGGGTTGCCGGCGGTGACGCGCGCACGTAGTGCAGTCATCGCAGCTTCGCCGCCGCCACCGGCCACGGGCATGTCATTCCATTTGACGCTTTGACCTTCCAAATCTTTCTTCAGAACACCCAGAGCAGCGGCTTCGCCACCCGATGTCCACCAATGCAGGACCTCTACAGATTCCTGTGCCAAAACCGGCGAAGCAAGCGCAATGCTCACCAAACCAGCAACAATCGTACGCTTCATGGTTATCTCCTAGTTGATGCCCAACAGTCGTGTTGACGCAAAAGGGATGATAACGTTTACATGCAGGTTTTTTCCTACGGATTTTCCCCTAGTTCCCTAGAAAGAAACGCATTGGTAACTTTTTGCGCCGCTGCGCAAATGGGGTGAGAACAAGCTCCTGATCAGTAGCCTTAGGTCTTGCGAACGACTACGCTTCCAATGGAGTATCCCGCCCCGAAAGAGCAGATAACGCCCGTCTGTCCGGGGCTGATGTCCGTTTTATGGCGGTGAAACGCAATGATGGAGCCCGCCGAGGCGGTGTTGGCAAATTCGTCCAGGATGACGGGCGCCTCATCGGCGCTGGCGTCGCGCCCGAGCAGGCGGCGGATGATGAACTGGTTCATGGACAAATTGGCCTGGTGCAGCCAGAAGCGGCGCACTTGCAGTGGCGTCAAGTCCAAGCTTTGCAAATGGCCCTCGATGTGCTCTGCCGCCATGGGGCAGACTTCTTTGAAAACTTTGCGGCCTTCCTGACGGAAGAGCTGGTCGCGGTCGTCCGGGTCGCGGTCTTCGGCGCGCGACATAAAGCCTTGGTTGTTACGAATGTTGTTGGAAAAGGTGCTGAGTAAGCGCGTCCCCAAAATCTCAAAAGCGCCTGCGGGTGCAAGATCCAGGCGTTCTACCAAGATGGCGGTACATACGTCACCAAAAATGAAATGGCAGTCCCGGTCTTTCCAGGCCAAATGCGCCGAGGTAATTTCCGGGTTGACCACCAGCACCGCGCGCGACTGGCCGGTGCGCACCGCGTTATAGGCCAGCTCTAAAGCAAAGGTGGCGGACGAGCAGGCCACGTTCATGTCAAAAGCGTAGCCGTGGATGCCCAGCGCGGTTTGAATTTCCACGCCCATCGCGGGGTAGGGGCGCTGCATATTGGCTGCGGCGCAGATCAGGCCATCCACATCGGCAGCGGTTTTACCGGCGGCGCGCAGCGCGTCTTGGCAGGCTAGCACGCCGATTTCGGCCATCATGGAAATCTCGCTGTCCGGGCGCGGCGTAAAGCGCGGACGCATACGCTCAGGATCGAGCACGCCAAGCTTCTCCATCACGTAACGGCTTTTAATGCCCGATGCTTTTTCGATGAACTCCACGCTCGAATCTGTCAGGGCGCTGTGCGTGCCCGCGGCAATCGCCTCTGCATGGCGGGTGTTTTCCAGCGCAGCGTAGTCGTTATAGGCTTGCACCAACTCTTCATTGCTGATGGTGTGCGGCGGAGTAAACAGGCCGGTGCTGCTGATAGCAACGCGATGCATAGCTTTTCCTTAATTTTTGGCTGCGCTGACGCGCAAATCCGTTAGCCCAGGGCGTGGCGCACAAAGTCCAGCCGGTCTTGCCCGAAAAATAGGTGGTCGCCCACAAACATGCTTGGGGCGCCAAATACGCCGCGCGCCACCGCTTCGTCGGTGTTGCTGATGAGCTGGGCTTTTACTTGCGGGTCGGCGATCAAATCCATAAATTCCTGCGCTTCAAAACCCGCTGCGCTCAGCACCTGCGCCAGTACCTGCGGGTCGCCCATAGTGCAGGGCTTGACCCACATCGCTTCAAACACCGCGTCGATGTAGCGCCCCAGCGCATCCGGATGGCGCATTTGCATGCCGCAAGCGCCGCGCATCAAGGGCAGGGTGTTGATGGGGAAATGCGGGTTGAAGGCGAAGGGCACGCCATAGCGCTCGGCCCAGCGCTGCATGTCCACGCCCATCCAACGGCCCTTGGCCGGCACGGTGACCGGGCTGGCATTGCCGGTGGCTTTGAACACGCCGCCCAGCAGCATGGGCCGGTACACCAGATAGGCGCCGCATTCTTGCGCCAGCTTGGGCAACTGGGTATTGGCCAGGTAGGTGGTGGGGCTGCCGAAATCAAAAAAGAATTCAATGGTTTTAGACATAGGCGCTGGCTTTGCGGTGAATGGCTTTTCAAGGAGTTACTGGCCAGGCGGCTTATCTAGCCGTGGCGCTGGCGGGCCAGTTCGGCACCCTGGGCCAAGGCATAGAGTTTGCGCGTGGCAATGCTGCGGTCCATGGGCGCCATGCCGCAGTTGGTGCAGGCGGTGAGCTTCATTTTGGGCACAAACTGCAAGGCGCGGCCAATGGTGTCGGCCACTTCTTCGGGTGTTTCCACCACGTCAGAGGCCACGTCAATGACGCCCACCATCACTTCCTTGCCTTCCAGCAAGGCCATCAAATCCATGGGCACGTGCGAATGCGCGCATTCCAAGCTCACTTGGTGGATGCTGCTCTTAGCCAGCGCTGGAAATACTTTTTCATACTGGCGCCACTCGTGGCCCAGGGTGGTTTTCCAATCGGTGTTGGCCTTGATGCCGTAGCCATAGCAAATATGCACAGCCGTTTTGCAGGTCAGGCCTTGGGTAGCGCGCTCCAAGGCTTGCACACCCCAGTCGGCGGCCTCGTCCATGTAGACATTGAAAGCCGGTTCGTCAAACTGGACGATATCCACGCCATCGGCTTGTAGCGCCAGCGCTTCGGTGTTGAGCAGTTCGGCAAAAGCAAACGCCATTTTGATGCGGCCTTCGCGTCCGCCGCCGTAGTATTGGTCGGCCACGGTATCGACAATCGTCATCGGGCCGGGCAGGGTAAACTTCAAGGTGCGTTGGGTATGCGCGCGGGCCAGTTGCGCTTCCATGGCATGCACCCGGCCTTTGAGGCGCAGCGGTCCCACCACTTGGGGCACCATGGCGTCGTAGCGGTTATCGCGAATGCCCATGCGTACTTTGTTTTCAAAGTCGATGCCTTCGACCTGCTCCACAAAACCATGCACAAAGTGCTGGCGGGCCTGTTCGCCGTCGCCTATCACGTCCAGCCCGGCGTCCTCTTGCGTCTTGATCCACAAGAGCGTGGCGTCGGCCTTGGTTTGCTCCAGGGCTTCGCCGCTGGCGCGCCATTGGGGCCAGAGCTTTTGCGGCTCGGCCAGCCAGTCGGGTTTGGGCAGGCTACCGGCGATGGCGGTGGGGAACATAGGCTTATCTCCTGAAATATGTTGATGGATGCCTCAGAGGCCGGGCGCAAAGAAAAGTCGATCGCCAGCAGGAAGGGAAGATCTGCATAAGTCCAAAGCCGTCATTGCGAGCGCGGCGAAGCAATCCAGCCTTCCTTGTCAATAAATTACTTATGGATCGCCGCGTCGCTGCGCTCCTCGCGATGACGAACCTAGACAGACTTCCCTCCCCGGATTAGATTTTTCCCAGGTAGTCGCGCTTGCCGACTTCTACGCCATTGTGGCGCAAGATGCTGTAGGCCATGGACACGTGGAAATACACATTGGGCAGTGCGTGGCCGAGCAAAAATTGCATGCCTTTGTAATGGGTTTCGGTGTCGCCGCGCTTGGTCACGATGTCTTTGTCTTCGGTGCCGTCTATTTGCGCCGGGGTGAAGCTCTCGATGAAGGCAATCGTTTTGGCGATGCGGGCTTGCAAGTCCTCAAAGCTTTGCTCCGTGTCCTCGTAGGCGGGGATGTCCACACCGGCCAGGCGCGCCATCACGCCTTTGCAGGTATCGCTGGCGATCTGGATTTGGCGCTTAAAGCTCAGCATATCGGGGTAAAGCCGGAAATCGATGATGGCGGCGGGGTCTATTTTTTTGGCTTGCACGTGCGCCTGGGCTTTGGTCAGCAGGGCGGATAAATTGGTCAGGGCATTGGCCAGGCGCGGCGCGCTGGCGTGGTACATAGAAATCGTCATGGGAGGTATCTCGGGTAATAAATGACTGACGCCGGTTTGGCGCGGCGCTATCTTAGCGACCCCAAGCCCCCGGGCGGGGCTGGCGTTATGCTTGGCACTCTTTGCTTCCCGCACTCTAGATTGGAAGGATTTCGGCTATGAACGCACCTCTTGTCGCGGCATCGCTCATGCCATCGATTACCCAGCGCGCTATTGCGCCGGGGTTTGTAGAGCAATTACAAGCCCGCTTTGGCGCCCAGTGCTCTACCGCCATGGTGGTACGCGAGCAGCACGGGCGCGACGAATCGGCTATGCAAGCCCCGCCGCCGGTGGCCGTGGTGTTTGCACAGTCCACTGAAGACGTAGCCGCGGCCGTACAACTGGCCGCGCAGTACCACGCACCGGTCATTCCCTTTGGCGTGGGCTCCTCGCTGGAAGGGCATTTGCTGGCGGTGCAGGGCGGCATCAGCCTGGATGTCAGCCGCATGAATAAAGTGTTGTCCATCAATGCGGACGATCTGACCGTCACCCTGCAACCCGGCGTTACCCGCAAGCAGCTTAATGAAGAAGTGAAATCAGCTGGTTTGTTTTTCCCAATAGATCCCGGCGCAGACGCCAGCTTGGGCGGCATGTGCGCCACCCGTGCCAGCGGCACCAATGCGGTGCGCTACGGCACCATGCGCGAAAACGTGTTGGCACTGCAAGTGGTGACCGCCAGCGGCGAAGTGATACGCACCGGCACCGGCGCCAAAAAATCGTCTGCCGGTTATGACCTGACGCGCCTGATGGTGGGCAGCGAAGGCACGCTGGGCGTCATCACCGAAATCACGCTCAAGCTCTACCCCTTGCCCGAGGCGGTGATGGCGGCGACCTGTGCCTTCTCTTCGCTGGCCGATGCAGTCAACACCACTATCCAAATTATTCAGCTGGGCGTGCCGATTGCGCGCTGCGAATTGCTAGACGGCAACACCGTGCGCATGGTGAACCAGCACTCCAAGTTGGGCCTGGCCGAAGGGCCGATGATGCTGATGGAGTTCCACGGTTCGCCCGCAGGCGTGCAAGAGCAAATTGCCACGGTGCAAGAGATCGTGAAAGACAACCAGGGCCATGGTTTTCAGTGGGCCGATACGCCCGAGGAGCGCACCCGCTTATGGACTGCGCGGCACAACGCCTACTTTGCCGGCATCCAGTCGCGGCCCGGTTGCCGCTGCATCACCACCGATACTTGCGTGCCCATCTCTAAACTGGCCGATGCGCTGCTCGATTCGGTGGACGAGGCCAATGCGGCGGGCATTCCTTATTTCATGGTCGGCCATGTGGGGGACGGCAATTTCCATATGGGCTATTTGATAGACCCGGACAACGCGCAGGAGCGCGCAACCGCTGAGCAACTCAATGCCCAACTGGTGGCCCGCGCTTTGCACCTGGGCGGCACCTGCACTGGCGAGCACGGTGTGGGCTTGCACAAAATGGAATTTTTAGTACACGAGGCGGGGGCAGGCGCAGTGGCCATGATGCGCGCTATCAAACAAGCACTAGACCCGCACAACATCCTCAACCCCGGAAAAATTTTCGCGCTGTAACAAGCGCCCTGCATACGCGCTAGTCCTTGCGCTCGCGCGGTGTAGCACCTTTATGGCAAAGTAAGCCCCATGAGCACGTACCCCACCCTTGAGAACCTGATCGGAAATACGCCCCTGGTGGCTTTGCAGCGCATAGGCGCCGCGACCCACCAAGCGCGCAACAACATTATTTTGGGCAAGCTCGAAGGCAATAACCCGGCCGGTTCGGTGAAAGACCGCGCAGCGGTTTCGATGATTCGCCGAGCGCAAGAGCGCGGCGACATACGCCCCGGTGACACCTTGATTGAAGCTACCTCGGGCAACACCGGTATTGCCCTGGCCATGGCCGCAGCCATCATGGGCTACCGCATGGTGCTCATCATGCCCGAGGACCTGTCGATTGAGCGCGCCCAGACCATGAGGGCTTTTGGTGCCGAACTCATCCTTACCCCCAAGGCGGGCGCTATGGAGCATGCGCGCGATCTGGCCGACCGCATGCAGGCCGAGGGCAAAGGCCGGGTGCTAGACCAGTTTGCCAATGGCGACAACCCGCGCATCCATTTTGAAACCACTGGCCCCGAAATTTGGCGCGACACGGCAGGTGGCATCACCCACTTTGTCAGCGCCATGGGCACGACCGGCACCATCACGGGCGTCGGTCGTTACCTGAAAGAGCAAAACCCAGCCATCCGCATCGTCGGCGCGCAGCCATCCGAGGGCTCGCGCATCCCCGGTATTCGCAAATGGTCGCCCGAATATTTGCCCAAAATTTATGACGCCAGTTACGTCGATGAAATCCGTTTAGTCAGCCAGATAGACGCCGAAGACATGGCCCGTCGCATGGCGCGCGAGGAGGGCATTTTTGCCGGCATCTCCGCCGCCGGGGCTTGCTGGATAGCGCAGCAAATTGCCAGCGAAGTGCGTGATGCGACGATTGTTTTTATCGTCTGCGACCGGGGCGACCGCTACCTGTCCACCGGTGTTTTTCCCGCTTGAAATGATTGGCAGCGCATGAACCAGGCCTTTAAGTTTTGCCCGCAATGTGCCACCGAGTTGGCTTGGGTCACGCAAGCCGAAGACGGTGGAGACAAATCGCGGCTCCGCTGCACCGCCTGCGACTTTACGCATTGGAACAACCCCACGCCGGTGCTGGCAGCGGTCATTGAAATTGAGGGCCGCATCCTGCTGGCGCGCAATGCCGCCTGGCCGGGCAAGATGTACGCGCTGATCACCGGATTCATGGAAGCAGGTGAAACGCCGCAAGAAGGCATTGCCCGCGAAATCGCCGAAGAAACTGCTTTGACCACCGACGCACTGAATCTGATCGGCGTGTATGACTTTATGCGCATGAACCAGATCATCATCGCCTACCACGCGGTCTGCCGCGGCGAAGTGCGCTTGTCGCCCGAGCTGGTGGACTACCGCATGTACGCGCCGCAAGACCTGAAATGCTGGCCCGCAGGCACCGGCTATGCGCTGGCCGATTGGCTGCGTTCGCGCGGGCACACCCCGCAATTTATTGAATGGGCTAAGCGTGATGAAAGCGCAGCCCCGCGCGATGAAAGCTAATTTTCTGAGGCTACCATGAGCACCGAATACACCATCGCCAAAGAAGTGGACAGCCGGGGCCTGAACTGCCCCCTACCCATACTCAAAGCCAAACGCGCACTGGCCGATATGCAAAGCGGCGACGTGCTCAAAGTGCTATCGACCGACCCCGGCTCAGTGCGTGACTTCCAGGCCTTTGCCAAACAAACCGGCAATACTTTGCTGGACCAGCAAACGGTGGATAAGGAATTTATCCATCTCATGCGCAGGCGCTAGGCCGATCGTCGCCACTATGAACCCATTGCCAGAAAACGCTAGCGCCATGCCGCAGTCCGCCAACTTCTCGATGTGTGTCTATTGCGGCTCACGCCCCGGCGCGGACCCGCGCTTTGCACAATCGGCGCGTGATACCGGCGCTTTAATCGGCAGTCAGGGCTGGGAATTGGTGTATGGCGGCGGCAAAGTGGGGCTGATGGGCATGGTGGCCGATGCCACACTGGCCGCTGGCGGCACGGTGTATGGCGTGATTCCGCAAACCTTGATAGATAAAGAAGTGGGCCACACTGGCCTCACCGAATTGCATGTGGTGGACAACATGCACACGCGCAAAACCATGATGTTTGAGCGTGCCGATGCGTTTGTGGCCCTGCCCGGCGGCATAGGCACTTTTGAAGAACTGTTCGAAATCTGGACTTGGTACCAACTAGGCATGCACCGCAAGCCCTTTGGCCTGCTCAATGTGGCCGGCTACTACGACCCGTTGATTACGATGCTGGACAGCATGGTGGCGCAAGGCTTTCTTAA
>CAMBNY010000014.1 GCA_945869165.1 Comamonas sp. lk
AGGCGCACAGCGCCAACGTCGCATCCGCCATCCGGTCAAGCCGTACAGCGGAAGGTCTTTTAACCAGCTTATGTTTCCCCGGAGGGAAACGGAGGTCAGCGAAAAATGAGTACGAGTTCGTCCGTCTATTCAGCCTATCTGGGCAACACCTTTCTCTTCGGCGGCAATGCGCCCTATGTCGAAGAGATGTATGAAAACTACCTCGACAACCCTGGCAGCGTGCCTGACACCTGGCGCGACTACTTCGACGCCTTGCAGCATGTGCCGGCCTCTGATGGCAGCAACGCACGCGATGTCGCGCATCTCCCGGTGGTCAATGCCTTTGCCCAGCGTGCCAAATCCGGCGGCACCCGTGTGGTGCTGGCCAGCGCCGACGCCGAAATGGGCCGCAAGCGCACTGCTGTGCAGCAACTGATTGCCGCCTACCGCAACGTCGGTCAACGCTGGGCCGATCTAGACCCGCTCAAGCGCACCGAGCGCCCGCACATCCCCGACCTGGACCCCGCGTTTTACGGGTTTGGCGATGCCGATCAGGAAACCGTGTTTGACACTAGCAATACCTTCTTCGGCAAAAACACCATGTCGCTGCGCGAATTGCTCAATGCCTTGCGCGAGACCTATTGCGGCACCTTGGGCGCCGAGTTCATGTACGCCACCGACCAAGACGAAAAACGCTGGTGGCAGCAAAAGCTGGAAGCTGTGCGCAGCAAGCCTAATTTCAATGCTGAGAAGAAAAAACACATTCTGGGTCGCCTGACGGCGGCTGAAGGCCTGGAGCGTTTTCTGCACACCAAATACGTCGGCCAAAAGCGCTTTTCGTTAGAAGGCGGCGAGAGTTTTATTGCCGCCATGGACGAATTGATTCAGGCTGCAGGCAGCCAGGGCGTGCAAGAGATCGTGATCGGCATGGCGCACCGGGGCCGCCTCAACGTGCTGGTCAATACCATGGGCAAGCAGCCCAAGGACTTGTTTGCTGAATTCGACCATACCGCACCAGAAGAGCTTACTTCGGGTGACGTGAAATACCACCAAGGCTTTAGCTCGGACATGAGCACGCCTGGCGGCCCGGTGCATTTGTCGCTGGCCTTTAATCCCTCGCACCTGGAGATCGTCAACCCCGTGGTCCAAGGTTCGGTGCGTGCGCGCATGGACCGGCGCTCCGACCCCCAAGGCAAGCAAGTGCTGCCGGTGCTGGTGCATGGCGACGCAGCGTTCGGCGGCCAGGGTGTGAACCAAGAAACTTTGGCACTGGCCCAAACCCGTGGCTACACCACCGGCGGCACGGTGCACATCATCATCAACAACCAGATCGGCTTTACCACCTCGGACCCGCGCGATATGCGCTCCAGCGCGTTTTGCACCGACATTGTCAAGATGGTGGAAGCGCCGGTGCTGCACGTCAATGCCGATGACCCCGAGGCCGTCGTGCTGGCCACACAGTTCGCTCTTGAATACCGCATGAAGTTCCGCAAGGACGTAGTGGTGGACATTATTTGCTTTCGCAAACTCGGCCACAACGAGCAGGACACCCCGAGCCTGACGCAGCCCTTGATGTACAAAAAAATCGGCGCGCATCCAGGTACCCGCAAGATCTTTGCGGACAAGCTGAGCGCGCAAGGCCTGGGCGAAACCTTGGGCGATGACATGGCCAAAGCCTACCGCGCGGCATTGGACGAAGGGCGCCATGCGGCCGATCCGGTGCTGTCTAATTTCAAGACCAAGTTCACTGTGGACTGGGCACCGTTTTTAGGCAAAAAGTGGACCGATGTGGGTGATACCGCACTGCCTTTGAGCGAATGGAAGCGCTTGGCAGAACGCCTGACCACGATTCCCACCACCGTGACGCCGCACCAATTGGTGCGCAAGGTCTATGACGACCGCGCCGCCATGGGGCGAGGCGATATTCCGGTGGATTGGGGCATGGGCGAGCACATGGCCTTGGCCTCCCTGGTGGCCAGCGGCTACCCGGTGCGCCTGTCTGGCGAAGACAGCGGACGCGGCACCTTTACCCACCGTCACGCCGTTATTCACGACCAAAACCGCGAAAAATGGGATGTGGGCACCTATGTCCCTTTGCAAAACGTGGCCGATGGACAAGCTCCGTTTGTGGTGATTGACTCGATCCTGTCCGAAGAAGCGGTGCTGGGCTTTGAGTACGGCTATGCCTCTAACGACCCCAACACCATGGTGATTTGGGAAGCACAATTTGGCGACTTTGCCAACGGCGCGCAAGTGGTAATCGACCAGTTCATCGCCTCAGGCGAAGTCAAATGGGGCCGCGTCAATGGCCTGACCCTGATGCTGCCACACGGCTATGAAGGCCAGGGCCCAGAGCACAGCTCGGCGCGTCTGGAGCGTTTTATGCAATTGGCGGCGGACACCAATATGCAGATCGTGCAGCCCACCACCGCCAGCCAAATTTTCCATGTGCTGCGCCGCCAAATGGTGCGCAACGTGCGCAAGCCTCTGGTCATCATGACGCCCAAGTCGCTCCTGCGTAACAAAGACGCTACTTCGCCCTTGAGTGAGTTCACCCGTGGTGGCTTCCAGACGGTGATCGGCGAGGTCAAAGAAATCAAGGCCGACAAGGTCAAGCGCATCGTCGTGTGCTCGGGCAAGGTCTACTACGACCTGATGAAAAAGCGCGAAGAGCGCGGCTCAGACGATGTCGCCATTGTGCGTATCGAGCAGCTGTATCCGTTTGCGCACAAGGCGTTTGCCAACGAAATTAAAAAATACCCGAACGCTACCGAAATCGTCTGGACCCAGGACGAACCACAAAACCAGGGCGCGTGGTTTTTTGTGCAGCATTACATCCACGAAAACATGCTGGATGGGCAAAAGCTCGGCTATGCCGGTCGTGCCGCTTCGGCTTCGCCGGCGGTGGGCTATTCGCATCTGCACCAGGAGCAACAAAAAGCACTTGTCGATGGCGCATTTGGCAAGCTCAAAGGCGTGGTGTTGACCAAGTAGGCAATACCCCGACACGCAAACTCATTGAAAGAATCGTATGGCCATCGTAGAAGTAAAAGTTCCCCAATTGTCGGAATCCGTGGCAGAAGCCACGATGCTGCAGTGGAAGAAAAAAGTGGGCGACAGCGTCGCCGCAGATGAAACGCTTATTGAAATCGAGACCGATAAAGTGGTACTCGAAGTACCTGCCCCTTCGGCTGGCGTGCTGTCGGAAATCCTGGTGCTTGACGGCGGCATGGTCAAGGCCGAACAGCTGATCGCCCGTATCGATACCGATGGCAAAGTTGCGGCAGCAACGGCACCTGCCGTTTCAGCGCCTTCGGCACCCGCCGCTGCGGCAGTCGCACCAGCTGCCAGCAAAGCCGACGTCTTGATGCCCGCCGCAGCCAAGCTGATGGCTGACAATCAATTAGCCGCTGGCTCGGTGTCCGGCACTGGTAAAGATGGCCGCGTCACCAAAGGCGACGTTTTGCAAGCCTTGCAAACGCCCGCGCCCGCTGCCATTATTCCAACCGGCGTGCCACAAACTGCCTTGCCGCAAGTGTCGGCCCCTAGTAGCGTGGGTCTGGGTGATCGCCCGGAGCAACGCGTGCCCATGAGCCGTTTGCGTGCACGCGTGGCCGAGCGTTTGTTGCAATCGCAATCGACCAACGCCATCCTCACCACGTTCAACGAAATCAACATGGCGCCAGTCATGGAAATGCGCAAGCGCTTCCAGGAAAAATTCGAAAAAGAACACGGCGTGAAGATAGGTTTCATGAGCTTCTTTGTCAAAGCCGCGGTGCATGCATTGAAAAAATACCCGGTGCTCAACGCCTCGGTGGACGGCAACGACATCGTCTACCACGGCTATTTCGACATTGGCATTGCAGTGGGTTCACCGCGCGGTTTGGTGGTGCCCATTCTGCGCAACGCCGACCAGATGAGCTTTGCCGAAATTGAGAAAAAGATCGCTGAATACGGCGTGAAAGCACGCGACGGCAAACTCGGCATCGAAGAGATGACCGGCGGCACGTTCTCTATCAGCAATGGCGGTGTGTTCGGCTCTATGTTGTCTACGCCCATCATCAACCCGCCGCAGTCGGCCATTCTCGGCGTGCATGCCACCAAAGACCGCGCTGTGGTCGAAAACGGCCAAGTCGTGGTGCGCCCCATGAACTACTTTGCCATGAGCTACGACCACCGGATCATCGATGGCCGCGAAGCGGTGTTGGGTCTGGTAGCGATCAAAGAGGCGATGGAAGATCCGTCGCGCCTCTTGTTTGATATCTGATCGGACGCACCATGAGCACAGAATTTGACGTCGTCGTTATCGGCGCCGGCCCTGGTGGCTATATCGCGGCCATCCGCGCGGCCCAGTTGGGGTTTAAGGTGGCTTGCATCGACGAATGGAAAAACGCCAAGGGCGGCCCGGCACCCGGCGGTACCTGTACCAATGTCGGATGCATTCCGTCCAAGGCTTTGTTGCAGTCCAGCGAACACTTCGACCACGCGTTGCACCATTTTGCGGACCACGGTATCAGCGCCACCGGCGTGGCCATGGATGTCACGCAAATGCTGGCCCGCAAAGACGCGGTAGTCCAGCAAAACAATGATGGTATTTTGTATTTGTTTAAGAAAAACAAAGTCACGTATTTCCATGGACGCGGCGCCTTAGCCGCATCGCAAAATGGACTGCATACCGTGGAGGTCAGCGGCGCCGATGCGCAAAGCCTGGCGGCCAAGCACGTCATCATCGCCACCGGTTCCAATGCGCGGCCATTGGCAGGTACGCCGTTTGATGAAGTCAACATACTGTCTAACGACGGTGCGCTGCGTGTGGGCGCTGTGCCCAAAAAATTGGCGCTGATCGGCTCTGGCGTCATCGGCCTGGAAATGGGCTCCGTCTGGCGCCGTCTGGGCGCGCAAGTCACGATTTTGGAAGGTCTGCCCACTTTCTTGGGCGCGGTAGATCAGCAAATCGCCAAAGAGGCGAAAAAAGCTTTTGACAAGCAGGGCTTGCACATCGAGCTGGGCGTCCAAGTGGGCGAGATCAAGTCGGGCAAAAAAGGCGTTTCCATCGCTTACACCAACGCCAAAGGCGAAGCGCAAACGCTGGACGTGGACAAGCTGATTGTGTCCATTGGCCGCGTGCCCAATACCAGCGGTCTGAACGCGCAAGCAGTAGGCCTGGCGCTTGACGAGCGCGGCGCTATCGTGGTGGACGCCGATTGCAAAACCAATGTACCCGGCATTTGGGCGGTGGGCGATGTCGTGCGCGGCCCCATGCTGGCGCACAAGGCCGAAGAAGAGGGCGTGGCCGTGGCCGAGCGCATCGCCGGTCAGCACGGGCATGTCAACTTCAACACGATTCCCTGGGTGATTTACACCAGCCCCGAAATCGCTTGGGTGGGCCGTACCGAGCAGCAACTCAAAGCCGATGGCGTGGCCTACAAGGCGGGTACTTTTCCCTTCTTGGCCAACGGCCGCGCCCGCGCGCTGGGCGATACCACCGGCATGGTGAAGTTTTTGGCCGATGCCGTGACCGATGAAATCCTGGGGGTGCACATGGTGGGCCCGCAGGTGTCCGAGTTAATCGCAGAGGCCGTCGTTGCGATGGAGTTCAGAGCCAGCGCCGAAGATATCGCCCGCATTTGCCATGCGCATCCGTCACTCAGCGAGGCCACCAAGGAAGCGGCACTGGCGGTGGACAAGCGCACGCTGAACTTTTAGGCCATTTCGTTTTCGCCTTCGGGACCCGCTACGCGGTGGCGGCCCCGGTGTTTGGCGCGGTACAAAGCCGCGTCCGCATCCTGTACCAACCCGGCCGGCTTGGAGCCGCGATGCGGGTAAGCCGTGGCTACGCCAATGCTGACTGAAACGCGGCCAAAAGGCGATGCCGTGTTATCTAAGCCCAAGGCAAACACTTCCTGGCACAAGTAGCTCGCGATGGTGTTGATACCGTTGAGGTCCGTGTCCGGGGCAATGAGCACAAATTCTTCCCCCCCGTAACGGGCGATCAAATCGCCGCTACGCATTACACCGGCCTCAAACACGCGGGCCAACTGACGCAGGCATTCATCGCCCGCCGGATGACCGTAGGCATCGTTGTATGCCTTGAACCAGTCCACGTCAATCAAAGCCACCGAGAGCGGGCGCTTGTCCCGCGCTGCGCGACCCCATTCGACCGGTAGGGTCTCGTCAAACCGGCGCCGGTTGGCAATTCCGGTCATGCCGTCGATGCTGCTCAGGCTCTCTAGGCGGCGCGCTGCCAGGGCTAGCTCCTGCGTGCGCAGTGAAACCTGGGCCTCCAAATCAAACTCGGATTGGCGCCCTTTTTCCAATGCTAAATTTTGTTCTTGCAACAGGGTACGCAATTCCTGCAGATGGACTTGTCGCTTGCGCACCTCTTGAAAAGCCACCGCGCCGGCTAACACCAGCAGCCCCTGCACCAAGGCACGGTCCAGGGTGTAGCTCGCCATACTCAGTTCGTCACCCGACACCATGTCGGACAGGTGTTGCAGATACACACTGATAGCAGGAGTTAGCAAAGCAATGCCGTACCAGATAAATGGTCGATCACCGCTCACGGCCTGGGCAAAGCTCAGAAGAAGCAGCAATACGTAAGCGATAGGCATTCCATAGTGCAGGGTTGCAGCAGCTAGCGTTGGCCAGAACAAAAGGCCCGGTGTTAGCAGGCTGAAAACGGCCAAGGCCCCAAGCAGGTAGCCAAGCGCGCCACTTTTCATATCTTTGGAAATTGCGTTGTACAAAAGGGCTACGGTAAAAAATAGCAGTGACGCGCCCGCCACGGCGTGGGACAGTGTGGCCACGGCATGCCCACTCCACGAAAGCAAGGCTGGCATTAGGCCGCTGTTCTCGGCTATACACCAGCCGCTCGCGAGCACCAAGCCCAGGAAGAGCCCAAAGGTTTTTTGCCCGGTTGCGCCCCATAGAAACGCAAACACCAAAACCAATGCTGCACACAAGCCGCCAAGCCAGCCGTAGCGCATGGCGTCTTGCCCTTGGGCCATTTGAAATGCGGCGCTATCCCAAATCTGCGCAGACACATCAACGCCCATCCTGCTATGCACGCGCATCCAAACCGTTTGTCCTTCGCGCGCGCCTAAGTCCAAGGGAATGACAAGCAATCGATGCGGATAAGAACGACTTTCATAGGCCAATGCGTGCCCAGTCTTGGTGCTGCGCAGGGAGCCGTCTGGCGCTTCATAAAAAACCCCGACTATTTCCAGCAGGGGGTTTGACATAACCAGCAGTCGCTTGGCTGTCGCATTGCCCGAATTGACAATCCGCAGCTTGACCCAAAGCGCTGAGTTACTGAGCCCGAAGTCAGGGTTCCACGTACCCCCGGGGACATTTTCAAAGGTAAGCGGACCTTTTTCGGCGCGAACCTGGTCAAACGTCAGTTGCCCTGTTCGATCTTCAGCCCAACTAGCGTATTCGTTCAAGTTGAGTGTGCTGGAGCCCACCTTAGCGAAATCTAGTTCTCCAGCAGAAATCGGTCCACTGAAGAAAAGGAATGAAATCAACAGGGAACCCCAGAAACCGGGTTTATCTGCCCAAACTGACTTCATGCCAAAGCTTTGTAGGCATTTTTTCAAAAACCAAAAGCCTAGGCGGTACGCTCGGTGCGCGTGCTGGCTCCGCACCATTGCAATGCCTTTAGGGCCTAAACCGTTCGTTAGGGCTAGATCAGCAGGCTGGGTTGTCACAATGTATTGCTGGGTTGAGAGGCATGGAAATAACGTTTAGTGTAATTATATTTAATTTGAAAAAATCGAATAAAAGGTGATTTTTAACAAATATGTTTTTCAAAGTCTATTCCTGCGCTGCTGGGCGCCTCATTCTCGCCTTAGACCGGTTAGGGTCCCCGACTCGGCATGTCATTCACCGCCAAGCGCTACTTTCAATGGTGAATTGCAGGCGACTGATGTGGTGTTAAAGTCAGCCGATATTTCAGAAAGATTAACTTGGCCACTCCCAACTACGGTTACGAAAAACGCCAGAAAGAACTGGCTAAAAAACGTAAAAAAGAAGACAAGCTGAAGAACAAGACCGAGCGCAAAGAGTCGGGTGACCTTCCCGAGTCCGACAGCCAAGAGGCCGTTGACCACGACAAACCCTCTGGCGACTCGGGGTCCGGCGTAGCCACCACTTAAACAAGCGACCGTGCCGTGAGGTGCATAGATGGCATGCTTCGGTTGTGAAGCGTGATGTGCGTGGCGGAGCCAAATTTCACAAAGTTCCGCTCTATGGATTGCAAGTAGACCGGGTCGTAATGGTCAATGAGCAAGGAGCGGACCACACTGGCAAAGTCACCCTGGGCCACCAACTCTTTCCATTCCTGCACCGTGGCCTTACCGCGCTGGGCAGTCAGTGCTTCAAGGCGCTGACAAAAGTGATCTGGATTGTCCAGAAAATACTGGTAATCCTCCAGCAACAGCGCCACACGCTCTTCCAGCGCTAATTCGATCAACACACAAGCACTGTTGCGCATGGCCTCCAAGAGTCCGGTGTGTACCGCTACATTGCCTACCTTTTTGCTCTCGCTTTCCACAAAAACGGGACGCAAGGGGTTAAAACCGCGCAAGGCGTCCCAGACCAGTGTGTCAAATCGCTTTTGGCTAGGCTGCGGCTGGCCGGGGATCGACCCTAATACCGAGCTTCGGTGCTGTGCCAGGTCTTCAAGATCAAGCACCTGGGCGCCTTCTGCTGCTAAAGCTTGCAAAAGCCGGGTCTTACCAGAACCCGTCGTGCCGCAAATGACTGTGAATTGCAGTTGCCCCGCAATGCGCTCCATGTCCAGCAGCATTTCGGCACGAAAGGCTTTGTAGCCGCCTTCAATCAGGCTCACCCGAAATCCTATCTGGTCCAGGATGAGCGACAGCGCGCCACTGCGCTTGCCACCGCGCCAGCAATAGGCCAGCGGAGCCCAATCGCGCGGCTTGTCCAACACATGGGCTTCGATATGCGCAGCAATGTTGCGCGCTGCCAAGGCCGCGCCGCGTTTTTTGGCTTCAAAGGCGTTTACCTGCTTGTATAGGGTGCCGATGGCCTGGCGCTCGTCGTCATGGAGCGTGGGCCAGTTCAGCGCGCCGGGGAGGTGGTCTAGCGCGTGTTCGGCTTCGCTGCGGGCATCAATAATGGTGTCCATTTGCGCAAAGCGGGCGATCACGTCTCGGGCGCTGACCAGTTGAAAACTCATGGCAGCAACTTTCGCAAAGCCGGCCAAACATTGCCCAGCATGATGGGATGCGCCGCTTCCACCGGGTGAATCCGATCGCTTTGGAAAAGCGCATCGGCATTGTCGGCATCAGCCACACCCTTGAGGAAAAACGGTACCAGGGCTACTTTGTGGCGTTTGGCCACTTCGGCGTACATGGTGCTGAATTCGGCGGCGTACTGCGCCCCGTAATTAGGCGGCACTTGCATGCCCAGCAGTAGCACCTTGGCGCCTTGGCTTTGCGCCGCTTTGACCATGGTTTCCAAATTCTCCCGACTGATTTTGAGGGGCAGGCCGCGCAAGGCGTCATTGCCACCCAGCTCAATGATGAGCACCTGTGGGCGATGTTGTTCCAGTAGCGCAGGCAGTCGAGATCGACCGCCAGAGGTCGTGTCGCCGCTGATGCTGGCATTGACCACCGTCACCGCACGACCGTCCTCCCGCAAACGCTTGTCCAACAGCGCTACCCAGCCGGTACCCCGCTTGAGCCCGTACTCGGCGCTGAGCGAATCGCCCAATACCAGCAAGGTGCTAGCGGCCTTGGCCTGTGCGGCAAAGCCTGCCCACAGCATCAGGCTAATGGCGCTTACGTTAAAGTGCCTGCGATTCATTGAAAGTTCCATGTCTGATTCAATTATCGCGCTAGCGCAAGTCTGCAAGTCAGTGACCGATTCCACCGGCACCCTGCAAATCCTCTATAACATCGATTTTTCGCTTCAATCGCGCGAGGCCGTCGCCATTGTGGGCGCGTCAGGGTCCGGCAAAAGCACGCTTTTGTCCATCATCGCGGGTTTGGACACCCCCACAAGTGGTACGGTGCATATCGCCGGAGAAAGCCTATTTAGCTTGGACGAAGACGCCCGCGCGGCCCTGCGGGCACGGAAAATCGGCTTTGTGTTTCAAAGCTTTCAGTTGTTAGGCAATTTGACGGCGCTGGAAAACGTGATGTTGCCCTTGGAACTATCGGGGCGCAAAGACGCCCGTAAGACCGCAGCCGCCATGCTGGAACGCGTCGGTCTCTCGCAGCGCCTGCAGGCCTACCCCAAGGTGCTGAGCGGCGGCGAACAGCAGCGCGTGGCACTGGCCCGTGCTTTCGTTGTGCAACCGGCCGTTCTGCTGGCCGACGAGCCCACCGGCAGCTTGGACTTCGCTACCGGTGAGACCATCATGGAACTGATGTTTGAGCTCAACCGCGAGTTGGGCACGACGCTGGTCTTGGTCACGCATGACCGCGCCATTGCCCAGCGCTGCCAGCGCTGCCTGACGATCGAAGCCGGTCGGCTGGCGTCCGATGTCAGCACGGCGGCGTCCGTAGGCTGACTAGGCCGGATTACCGGGCAGCCTGCCGCGATAATTGGGCGATGTCCGTTTCCCACATTCTTTTCGGTTTTCATGCGCTCGGTGTGCGCCTGAAAATTGCCCCGCACTCGATTGTTGAGCTGTATTACGAACCCACCCGGCGTGACGCCCGTATGCGGCAGTTTTTGGAGAAAGCCCACGAGGCGGGTGTGCGACTGATTGAGGCGGACGGTATGCGTCTGTCTAAACTCTGCGGCAGCCACGGCCACCAAGGTGTTGCGGCGCGCACACGGCCTTTGCCGCAGGCCCGCTCGCTCGATACGCTGCTTGAAGACCTGGAGTCCTCGCAAGCTGCGTTGCCTGTTTCTGAAAGGCAACAGCCCTTGTTACTCGTGCTCGATGGCGTTACCGATCCGCACAATCTGGGTGCTTGTTTGCGCGTGGCCGACGGTGCGGGGGCGCATGCCGTGATCGCCCCTAAAGACCATGCGGCGGGTATTAACGCAACGGTCGCGAAAGTGGCCAGCGGTGCAGCTGAAACCGTACCTTACTTTATGGTGACCAATTTGGCACGTACCTTGATGGAGCTCAAGGAGCGCAATATCTGGATTACCGGTACCAGCGATGCTGCGCCACGTACTTTGTACCAGGCGGATTTCCGTGGTCCGACTGCGCTCGTGCTGGGTGCAGAAGGGGACGGCATGCGTCAGCTCACCGCCAAAACCTGCGACCAATTGGTGAGTCTGCCGATGCGCGGCGCGGTGGAAAGTCTGAATGTGTCGGTTGCAAGCGGCATTTGCTTGTACGAAGTGCTGCGCCAGCGCAGCGGTTTGACGATTATTCCCGGAGGCAAATCATGAAAAACGTATTGAGACCCAAAGGCTTGGCACTGTTTCTGAGTACAGGCGCGCTATTGCTTCTGTTGGTGGCATGCACGCAAGAACAGCAAAATAAGATTAGCCGTGACATCCAAAATTGGACCGGTACCAATGGCGTTTTGGAGGTGTACGCCGGCGACAAACTGGTACGCCGATTTCTAAAGATTGACAAACTGAGCACGGCCTTGGGTACCGACGACAACAAGCCGCGCCCATACCGCTTTGGGTACGGTGTGCTGGACGAGAACCTGAACATGCAAGCCGACCCGGGCGAGAAAAAAGTCTATTTTGAGATTAGCGACTACGCCACGAACTACGTTTTTTTTGAGAGCCCGAACTGAGGGGTGCCACGGCCTGTGGGCCGCCGCAAAGGCATAACCCCGTGTCTGGCGGGCCGATCTGCGAAAGCGTTTTTTACACCCAGCCCAAAGTACCCATCAACGCCCCCGCGCCTATCAGCCAGAGCAGGTGGATACGCGTTTTCCACACCAGCAGCGCCGACGCAACGGTGAGCAGCCACAGCAAGGGCGCTTGCTGCAAGTTGCCGTGGCTCGCGGTCAGCAGCCACCCGGTGGCCACCAGCAGTGCGATCACCACGGGCGCCATCGATTGCTTGAAGGCGCGCACCTCGGCGCGCTCGCGGTTGCGTTGGCCCCAGCGGGCGGCAAAAAAAGTGAGGGTGGTGCTGGGAATGATGATGCCCACCATGGACACCGCCATGGCCGCGCTGGCCAAGGCCCAAGGCAGGGGGCCGTTGGCCGGGCCGCCGCTAGACGCCATGCCCACGTTCCAGCCCAACACCGCCACAAACATCACATTAGGTCCGGGCGCTGCCTGCGCCAACGCGATCGAAGCGCTGAACTGGCTGTCTGTTAGCCAAGCATTCTGCGCCACCAGATAGCGGTGCATTTCGGGCACCGTGGTGATGGCGCCACCCACCGATAGCAAGGACAGGGTGACAAAACAGCCCAGCAGATCCAGCAAATTACCGTAGCCAAATCCGGTCATACCCGCCCCTGCGGTACTGCAGCCAAAGCGCGGATACGGTGCAAGGCCCAGAAAAAAGCGGGCAGACCAATGCCCAGCAGCGTCCAGGCCAGCGGTACCCGCAACAACGCGATGGCGATAAACACCAGTCCAGCGATCAGCGCGCAGGCCAGTGTGCCCATGGTGTTGCTGCGCAAGGCCGGTACTAAACGGATACCCGTGCCCGCAATCAAGCCCGCCGACACAGCGCCCATGCCGCGCAAGGCGCCTTGTACAGCGGGCAAATGCCCTATACCCGCAAGCCCAATCGTCAGCGCCATGACCACAATAAGCGGGAAGGTGAGCATGCCAACCAGCGCTGCCAGCGCTCCGCGCCAACCGAAATAGCGGTCACCGATGATGAGCGCCAGATTCACCACATTGGGGCCGGGCATGATTTGCGACACCGCCCAGTCCTCCACAAATTCTTCGGTCGTAAGCCACTGCTTTTTCTCGACCAGTTCGCGCTGCACTACCGCCAAGACGCCGCCAAAGCCTTGCAGCGCAATACCGCTGATGGCCCAGAACAGGGCGGTGAGGGAAGCGGGACGGGGCAGGATGGGGGACTGAGCTTCGGCCTCGGCTAAGGCCGGTGAATTTTCTGATGGTTGCATGCGATCGGTGCTTAACCCAGCATCCTAGCGCAAGGACTGTTGGTTCTCGGTTCGATTTAACTGCGCTGCCAGCCAATCAAACACCCGCGCATCGGTACACAGTTGCAAATGCCCAATACCGCTGAACACCTGCGCATCCACACCGGGCAAGGTTTGCGCAATTTGCGGGAAAACAATCGCATCTTGCTCGGTCAGGGCGATGCGCAGCAGGGCGCGGCGTTGGGGGCTTTCGCTATCTTGCAAGGCTTGCAGCCAGTCGCTGGCCCAGACCATTTGACGGGCGTTGGGCAATTTGGCGTGCGGTGTGATTTGGGTGCCTTGGTGCGGGCTGCCTAGTGTTACTGCGACGGCCACTTGCGTATCGCCATAGGCGCGCATCCAGGCGCGTATTACCAAGCCGCCCATGCTGTGGCCCACTAGAGCCACGCGCTGCTGGCCGGTTTGGGTGCGCAGTTGCGCGACAGCTTGTTCCACCTGGGGCGCGTAGTCGTCGATGGAGCAAAACAGTGGCTCTAAATTGATTGCCAGCACGGTATGGCCCAGGGCCTTTAGGCGCGCGGCCACATCGCGCCATACACCGTAGTTGCAGCAATAGCCGTGGATCAGCAGCACTGGTACCTTGGGCAAGGGTGCCGTGGTTGTTTGCAGTTGCGATGCAGACCAGACCCAGGGCATGAACCCCATAAGCAAGCGGTAAATCGCCCAGGACTCACCCGCCATAGAGCGCCACCACACCCAGCCACCAGCCCCTTGCGGGCGGGCATGTAAAGTGAGTTTTGCGGTCCATGCCGCCACCATCAGCAAAGGCAGCGCCAGCCACGCGGCCAGCAGCCACCAAGCCTGCCACTGCCATACCCACACCAGCCACACACCCATAGCCGCATAGCCCAGGGTCTGCCAAAAAAACAAACGTCGCAGAAAGGCGGCCAGCATGGGCAGTATTTATCTAGACGGGCTTAGCCGGCTCACAGCGCAGCGTGCGGCGGGCCGATTCCAATAGCACCTGGTCGGCCTGGTAGTCCGAGGCGAGTACACGCATCAGCAGGAAGCCTGTGCCGGACGGGCTGACCACCACTTGCGCGCCTTGGGGTACCGGCAAATTGCCCTTGGCGCCGCCTGCGGGTACCAGCCATAGGTCAATCGGCGCGCCTTGGGTTTGCCGGTCATTGCGCACAAAAAAGTTGTCGCTGTTGGCGCTGTAGAGGGCGATGGACCAGTAGCCCGGCAACTGCGGCGCGGCCTGCACGCGCATTGGGCCGTCGCGTAAATCAAATACGCACACCGAATACAACAAATCCGGGCTGGGCATAACGACGGTGCGCGACTGCGCGTTGACCGGCGGCGGAAAAGCCGCTTGGTTGCGCATGTTCATTTGTTGCGCCATGGGCCCGTTCATCAGCACTTGCATGATCAGACGGGGTACCGCCCACACGGTGAGAAGATGTGCCAGCACGGCGGTGGTCAACAAAGTGGCAATACGGTAAAGCCACAGGCGGCGGGTGTTGGACCAGCTACTCATACGCAGTCCCCCACCAATTGGATTTTGGGCGGTACCAGGCTTTGCGGCGCGGCTTGCAGGGCCGCATCCGGGTTGTACAGGCGCAAGGTCAGCAGCATGCCGCGCTTGCCCGGCGTGGGCAGCCAATAGTTGCCGCTTTGCTCTTGCGGGCCGGTGGTAAAGCTAAACACGCCTTCGCTGTTTAGCTTGGCGATATCGCCGTTCAGGCTGTAGTGCGCATTGGGGGCATCAAACAAAAACATATCGTCTGCATAGGCCGTAATACTCCACCATCGCGCTTTGGGCGGTATGCCGCTGATGCGGTAATTGCATTGGGAGCGAAGTGCATGGCCGGTGTCGTCCTGGGTGGCCACGAAATACATGGTTTCGCTGCGGCCCAAGGCCAATAAGGCGTTGACCGCCACGGTGGCGCGGGTGTACATATCTGCATCGACGCTACCGGCTTGCAAGTTGGATTTCCAAGCGCCCACTTGCACTGAGGGGTTGAGCCAAGCGGCTTTTTTTAACACCCAGAACGCAGAGCCTATGCCGACCGCCAGCGCGCCCAAGTACAAGGCGCCACCGACCAGGATGCGCCGCAGGCGCGAAGGCGCATGCCCTGTCATTGCTGCACTTGGGCTAGCGCCGCTTCGCGTGCTTTACGCGCCAGTGGCATCCAATGCAGGAGCCCAAACAGCATTGACAGCACCAGGCTCACCGCAAGCGCGCCCTCGTACAACTTGATATACCGGTAAGCCAGCAAACATTCCAGTGCATGAATGAGCAATAAGGCTAGCGATGCGGTTTGTACGATAGGCCCGGCCTGGCCAGGTAAAGCCACGATGTGCGAGGCAATGCCTAGCGCATACACCACCAGGAGCGAGGCTTTTAAAAATAAATTAAGCATAGTGAAAATTTCTGAGACTTAGTTGCAGAACGCTGACTCCGTTATTGCCAGGCCGTAGGTTGCGGCAATCCATGACCTCTTGCGGGCAGGACTGGGGCGCGCTATCGCTCCTTGCAGTGACCCGTGTTTTGGCATTACATCAAGCGCTTCTTTATTACTTCGCCGGAGTTGGCGGGAAGGGTAAACAGCATGCCATCTTCACCCACGGTGATCGGGCCTTTGTAAAACTGGGCCGCGTCGCCCACAAAGGCGGGGTAGCCAAAGCGCACCGGCATAGGCGGCACGATGTGGTTAAAAATAAGTTGTTTCGCACCGGACTCAGAAGCTACTTGCGCGGCCTCTTCGGGCGTGGTGTGGTAGGTCAGGATGTCGCGCATGACGTGCGCTAAGTTATCCATTTTTTTGTCGGTAAACGCATCGCCAAGCAGTGCTACCAGTTTGGGTTGCAATGCCTCGTGCAACAAAATGTCCACGTCCTTGGCGATGGCCACCACAGAAGGTACTTTGGTAGTGTCACCACTGATGACGATGGAGCGGCCTTTGTAGTCAAACCGGTATCCCACGGCCGGCTCAACGGGCGCATGGTTCACGCGAAATGCGGTCACTTTGAGGCCGTTGTCATCCATCACTACCAAGGTATCGCCCTGGGCTTTGGGTGGAAGATCGAAGGGCATACCTTTACCGCCGCTGCCGCCCGATGGCATGATTTTTTCGGTGTGGTGGCTCACGCGGTAGCCATAGTCCAACACATAGGCCGACCGCAATCCATCGACTACCTTATCCACCCCCGTAGGGCCATAGACGGGCAGCGGTGCACTAGAAGAGGCTAGGCCCCAGTGCTGCAACATGATGGGACTGAGGCCATCAATATGGTCCGAATGAAAGTGGGTCAGAAACAGGGCTTCGACTTTTCCGGTAGGAATTCCCATATAGCCCAAGTTGCGGCCCGCGCCTTCGCCAGCATCGATGATGAAAATCCGGTCGCCGGCAATCACCACCGAGCAGGGCCCGGCGCGGCTGGGATCAGGAAACGGGGAGCCGGTGCCGCACAGGGCCAAGTGCAGGCCATCGGGTAGGTCGGGGACGATATTGCGGCCCACATTCTGACGGGCGATGCGTTGCAGCAGCAAGGTGCCCACTTCGCGCTGAAAAGCCCACGCCAGCGCCGCCAGCAACAGGCCTAAGGCGAGCAAGCCCAGCAAAATCCGTTTCACCAACCGCATGCCTGTCTCCTGGTTATAGGGCAGCAAGAATTATTGCATGCACTGGTGTACGGAACTGTCTTCTTCAGTACACCGGTTGGTAGCGGGCAATCGTGGCTTTGACCGCCTGGCTCAGGGCAAAGCCTTCACCATGCTGCGCGGCCAGAGCGTCGCAGCGCGTGGCAAATGCATCCAGGCCCATACCGTAAATAAACTGCATGGCGCCGCCGGTCCAGGCCGGAAAGCCGATGCCGAAGATGGAGCCGATATTGGCCTCATGGACGCTGGTCAATACGTTTTCATGCAGGCAGCGTGCCGTCTCCACGGCTTGGCGGTAAAGGAGGCGGTCTTTCAGGGTTTGGAGGTCCCAGGCAACACTAGGCTTTTCGTACAAGGTTTTCAGTCCAGGCCAGAGGGTTTTTTTGGCGCCTTTTTCTGCCGGATAGTCGTAAAAGCCACCGCCGCCAGCGCGCCCTGGGCGGCCGTGTTTTTTCACCATTTCGGCCACCAGCGCTTCGCCGGGACGCGGCACATAGGTTTTGCCCTCAGCCGCGAAATCGGCTATGGTTTGTTCCATCACATGCACGCTCAGCGACAGGGCAGTTTCGTCCAGCACGGCCAGGGGGCCTACCGGCATTCCGCTTTGCAGACCGGCGTTTTCGATTACCGTGGCGGGAATGCCTTCGCCCAGCATGGCCGCACCTTCCATCACAAAGGTGCCAAACACCCGGCTGGTGAAAAAGCCGCGCGAATCATTCACCACAATAGGCATCTTGCCGATGGCTTGCACATAGTCAAAAGCGCGGGCAATGGTTTCATCGTCAGTGGCTTTGCCCCGGATGATTTCCACCAGCTTCATCTTGTCCACCGGGCTGAAAAAGTGGATGCCGACAAACTTGGCGGGTGTGCGGCTGGCAGTGGCCAGGCCGCTGATCGGCAGCGTAGAGGTGTTGGACGCGAAGAAGCCGCCTTCGCGCAGCAAGGGCTCGGACTCTTGTGTGACGCGGGCTTTGAGCTCGCGGTTTTCAAACACGGCTTCGATAATCAGGTCGCAGTCTTTTAAATCTGCGGCGTCGCCGGTGGCCTGTATCAAGTCCAGGGTTTGCGCCATGGCCGGTAACGCCATGCGGCCTTTGTCCACCATGCCCTGGCAGAGCTTGCTGCTATAGGCTTTGCCGTGCTGGGCTTTTTCGAGATCCACATCCTTTAGCACTGTGGCGATGCCTTTGCGTGCTTGTACATAGGCGATACCCGCGCCCATCAGCCCGGCGCCCAAAATACCCACTTTTTTCGGTGCAAAACGCGGCACATCGGCAGGGCGTGCGCGCCCGCTTTTGATGGCGTTGAGATTGAAGAAAAAGGTGTTGATCATGGAGCGGGCGTTGGTGCCCGTCATCAGTAGCGCCAAGTAGCGGCTTTCGATGCGCAGCGCGGTGTCCAGGTCCACTTGCAGGCCCTCGACCATGCAGGCCAGGATGGCTTCAGGGGCCGGGTAGAGGCCGCGGGTTTGCTTCATCAGCATGGCAGGAGCCACGGGCAGCATGCCCGCCACTTTGGGGTTGCTGGGCAGGCCGCCGGGCACTTTGTAGTCTTTGCCTTCCCATGCGTGATGCGCTTGCGGGTTGGCGGCTATCCACTCCAGCGCATGGGCGTGCATGGTGGCCGCGGCGTCTGGGCCGGGCGATACCAGGGCGTGTACCAATCCCATTTCCAGCGCTTGCGCAGGCCCAAATAATTTACCTTCTACCAAAAACGGTTGTGCGCCCATGAGGCCCAGGTGGCGCGTCATTTTGGTCACCCCGCTGGCGCCCGGCAGGAGGCCCAGCGTTACCTCGGGTAGGCCGAATTGGATTTTGCGGTCTTCAATGGCGATACGGTAGTGGCCTATCAGCGCCACTTCCCAGCCGCCGCCGAGCGCGGTGCCGTTCAGGCAACTAACCACCGGTTTGCCCAGCGTCTCTAAAGTGCGCATGGCCTTTTTCATGCGTTCGATACCGGCGAATACGCTGGGCGCATCCGAGGGCTGCAAGCGCATCGTACTTTTGAGATCGGCACCGGCAAAGAAGGTGGATTTGGCCGAGGCCAGGATGATGCCCCGGATGCTGTCTTTGTCTTGCAGCACTTGCGCGGCCAAAGCATCCATATCTTGCTGCCATTGCAGGCACATGGTGTTGACGGGAGAATTGGGCTCGTCAAAAGTGACGGTGGCGATACCGTCTTGCAGGGCGTAGCGTATGGTCTGCATGGCTAGATTCTTTCCACAATAGTTGCGATGCCCATGCCGCCGCCCACGCACAGCGTGGCCATGCCGTAGCGCAGCTTGCGCCGGTGCAACTCATCAATCAGCGTACCCAAAATCATGGCGCCAGTGGCGCCCAGCGGGTGGCCCATCGCGATCGCGCCGCCATTGACGTTAGTTTTTTCGTGGGGCACTTTCATCTCTTTCATAAAGCGCATGGCCACGGCGGCAAAGGCTTCGTTGATTTCCACCAGATCCATCTGGTCCATAGTCATACCGGCCTTGGCCAGCGCTTTGCGCGCCGCCGGCATGGGGCCGGTCAGCATGATGGTGGGGTCGGCGCCGCTCAGGGCGGTGGCCACAATGCGCGCGCGTGGCGTCAGGCCATGTTGTTTGGCAGCGGCATCGCTACCGATCAGCACGGCGGCTGCGCCATCGACGATGCCCGATGAATTACCGGCGTGGTGCACATGAAAAATGCGCTCCACCTGCGGGTAGCGCGACAGCGCCACCTGGTCATAGCCCATGGCGCCCATTTGCTCGAAAGCGGGCTTGAGTGAGGCCAGGCCTTCTAGGGTGGTGCGCGGCTTGATGAATTCGTCTTTGTCCAAAATCACATTGCCCACGGCGTCATGCACCGGCATGATGGAATGGTCGAAATAGCCTTGCGCTTGGGCGTATGCGGCGCGGCGCTGCGACTCCATCGCATAGGTATCCAGGTCGGTGCGGCTAAAGCCCTCCATAGTGGCGATCAGGTCGGCGCCAACGCCTTGGGGCACAAACGCGGTTTGCATATTCGTCTCTGGGTCTTGCGCCCAGGCGCCACCGTCTGAACCAATCGGCACGCGGCTCATGCTCTCCACGCCGCCAGCCACTACCAAATCTTCCCAGCCCGAGCGCACTTTTTGCGCCGCCATATTCACCGCCTCCAGGCCCGATGCACAAAAGCGGTTGATCTGCACCCCGGCGCATTGAAAATCCCAACCGGCCTTGAGCGCTGCAACTTTGGCGATGACGCTGCCTTGCTCGCCCACGGGCGAGACCACGCCCATCACCACATCGTCCACCATGGCGGTATCAAACTGGTGGCGCTTTTGCAGGTCGCTGAGCAAACTTGACAGCAGGTTGATGGGCTTGACTTCGTGCAGGCTGCCGTCTTTCTTGCCCTTTCCGCGGGGGGTGCGGACGGCGTCAAACACATAGGCTTCGGTCATGGTGGGTCTCCTCTGAAATAGGGCGCATTTGCCCGTTAAATGGTGGGGGTGGCTGTTCGCCGGGCGGCGCAAGCGCTTTGTGCGGTGGAGTATATTGTTCTGAAAACGGCAAGCGTAGGCCAGCGCCCGCCTTGTATGTCCCTTGCATGACTAGTGAGAAAACCCGCACCATGATTGAACGCACACTCTATTCCCCGGACC
This sequence comes from Comamonas sp. lk, assembly GCA_945869165.1. GTDB lineage: Bacteria > Pseudomonadota > Gammaproteobacteria > Burkholderiales > Burkholderiaceae_C > Allorhodoferax. The sequence continues at coordinate 20,275 of CAMBNY010000014.1, forward strand.
ACGAAGCCTTTCGCGACAGCTTCAGGCGCTTTATTGACAAGGAAATCGCGCCTTTCCACGCCGAATGGGAAGACCAGGGCTATGTGGACCGCGCGGTATGGAACAAGGCCGGCGACAACGGCTTTTTGTGCATGTCCATGCCCGAGGCCTATGGAGGCTCAGGCGCAGACCGCTTGTATTCGGTCATCCAGATTGAGGAGCTGGGCCGGGCCGGGTTTTCAGGCATAGGCTACAGCCTGCATAACGAAATCGTGGCGCCCTATATCGAACGCTACGGCACTGAGGGGCAAAAAGCCAAGTTCCTGCCGGCCATGGCAAGTGGCGCCATGATTGGCGCTATCGCCATGAGCGAGCCCGCCGCCGGTTCGGACTTGCAAGGCATCAAAACCACCGCCCTCAAGCAAACCGATGGCAGTTACATCCTCATCGGAAGCAAAACTTTTATCACCAACGGTTGGCATGCGGACATGGTGATTGTGGTCGCCAAAACCAACCCTGCGGCCGGAGCCAAAGGCACTAGTCTGCTGCTGGTAGAGCGCGGCATGCCCGGTTTTTCGGTGGGCAAGCGCCTGAAAAAAATGGGTATGAAGGCGCAAGACACATCGGAATTGTTTTTTGACCAAGTGCACGTACCGGCACAGAACCTGTTGGGCGGCAACGCGCTGGAAAACAAAGGCTTTATCTGCCTGATGGAGCAACTACCCTGGGAGCGCCTGCAAATTGCCATCAGCGCCGTGGCCGCTGCCCAAGCGGCCATCGACTGGACGGTGGATTATGTAAAAGAGCGCAAGGTATTCGGCCAGACCGTGGGGAGTTTCCAGAACACGCGCTTTACCTTGGCCGAGCTGCAAACCCAGGTGCAAATTGCCGCCGTGTTTGTGGATAAATGCACCGAGCTATTGCTGCAAGACAAACTAGACACCGCGACCGCCAGCATGGCCAAATACTGGTGCTCGGACCTGCAATGCAAAGTGATGGACGAATGCGTGCAACTCTTTGGCGGCTATGGCTATATGTGGGAATACCCCATCACCCGCGCCTACGCCGACGCCCGCGTGCAGCGCATTTACGGCGGCACGAATGAAATCATGAAGGAAGTGATTACGCGGGCTATGGGCTTGGGGGGGAAGTAGGGGTTTGGCGATGCGTAGGGGCAATAGCCTGGACCTTTCCCTCAGCAATTTCAAATCAAGGTGGTATCGGCCTCGGATAGGGCTTAGCAAAGTTAAAGGCTTGTGCACTGGGTCCGTGCTTCCTTATGTATTCCAGTTTTTTTCGAGCTTCTTCGGTGCTTGGAACGTGGCCCGCCAGAATCCACCAGAGTACTTGGTGTGACTCGCCCATTTTGTTGAACCAGGCCTCGCGATCTTTGATCAACTCGACGTGGAGAGACTTGTAAACGTAGTGCTTTAACGATTCCAGGTCGGCCCAAACGCTCATATTGATCAGGAGCAAAGGATCATCAAACACGCGGATCGCGGTTGCACTCCCGCTATCTTCCTGGAGGCGCCAGATAAATCCCTCCGCACTTTCTGCGAGGGCGTTGATTTCGTCCAGACGCGATACAAAGCCCTGCATGAGATCCGACTCCATGTCGGCTTTCGCCTGGGCTACGTTGACCTGTGCCAAGTGAAAAATGGACAATTGAATGTTGCTTTGCAAAATCGTAAGCGTCGTGTTCTTGTAACGAACGTTGTGATACGACAAGCCTGCACGCGTACAGCCTTGGTCTTACTTCCCCACCTGCACCATCTTCATCGCCGACGCGATCAAGGCCGATACTTCGCTCATATTGCTAGGCACGATCAGCGTGGTAGTCGCGTCGGTGGCTACACGGGAATAGGCGTCCACGGCACGCTCGGCGACTTTCAGTTGCACGGCTTGCTCGCCGCCGGGTTGGCGTATTGCAGCGGCGATGCGTTCGATGGCTTCAGCGGTGGCATTGGCCACGGCGGTGATGGAGGCGGCTTCGCCAGCGGCTTTGTTGATGACGGCTTGCTTCTCGCCTTCGGAGCGGGCGATAAAGGCTTCGCGCTCGCCGGTAGCGATGTTGATCTGTTCCTGGCGCCGGCCTTCGGAGGCAGCGATCAGGGCGCGCTTTTCACGCTCGGCGGTAATTTGCTGCTGCATGGCGTGCAGGATTTCTTTGGGCGGCGTCAGGTCTTTGATTTCGTAGCGCAGCACTTTCACACCCCAGTTGAGCGCCGCTTCGTCAATGGCCGCAACCACTTGACCGTTGATGAGGCTGCGCTCTTCAAAGGTTTTGTCCAGTTCCAGCTTACCGATGACCGAGCGCAGCGAGGTCTGTGCCAACTGCGAAATCGCCACCAAATAATTAGACGAGCCGTAGCTGGCGCGCATGGCGTCGGTGACCTGAAAGTAGAGGATGCCGTCCACTTGCAGTTGCGTGTTATCCCGCGTAATACAGACTTGGCTGGCGATGTCTAAGGGGATTTCTTTGAGCACATGTTTGTAGGCCACGCGGTCGATAAACGGCACCAAAAAATTGAGGCCAGGGGTCAGCGTGCCCTGGTACTTGCCCAAGCGTTCGATAACCCAGGCATGCTGCTGGGGCACTACTTTGACCGATTGGGTAATAAAGATAACGGCGATGACCAATAAGACGATAGCAATTTCCATGATGTTCTTCCCTTAAGTTTTTTCAAGCATGAGGCGGCTGCCTTGGACTTCGACGACCCGGTGTTCACCGGACTCGGGCACGAGGCCGGGCCGGTGCAGTGCCGTCCAATTGGCACCTCGGTAGTGCACTTGCGCGCTGCCGTCCGAGGCCCAAGCATCCACAGTAACGAGTGCGCCGATGTCCAGATTCACATTGGGGTTGGATTGCGAGTCTGGCTCGGCGCTGCGGCCCTGCTTTAAGCGGCGCCACAGCAAGACTGCCGCACCACCGACTACTGCAGCGACCACCAGCTGTACCGTAAGCGGGTTGCCCGCTTGCGCGGCCACCGCCCCAGCGGCCATTCCCAGGGACAGCATCAGCAGGTAAAAACTGCCGATTAAGAGCTCGGCGGCCACCGTAATACCGGCCAAAACCCACCAAATTGTTGACGGTTCCATGGGAACTTCCTCCTGTTTAGACGCTTTTGTCTGTTGTATTGTGCGCCCGCCGGGGTGTATTGCAAGATGGGCGACGCAATAAATCCTTACACTTGCGCCTCTTTTTGACTTATGGCCTGCGCCGGAGCCCTGTAATGAAGTTTCGCTTTCCCATCATCATCATCGATGAAGACTTTCGCTCCGAGAACACCTCGGGCCTGGGCATCCGGGCCCTGGCCCAAGCGATAGAAACCGAGGGCTTTGAGGTGCTGGGCGTGACCAGCTACGGTGACCTTAGCCAATTTGCCCAACAGCAAAGCCGCGCCAGCGCCTTTATTTTGTCGATTGACGACGAAGAATTCACCCCCGGCCCGGACCTGGACCCTGCGGTGCTGAACCTGCGTAACTTCATTGAAGAGGTGCGCCGCAAAAATTTGGATGTGCCGATTTATGTCTATGGCGAGACCAAGACCAGCCGCCACATCCCTAACGACATCTTGCGCGAGCTGCACGGCTTTATTCATATGTTTGAGGACACGCCCGAGTTTGTGGCGCGCCACATCATCCGCGAAGCCAAGAGCTACCTTGAAGGCGTGCAGCCTCCATTTTTCAAAGCCTTGCTGGACTATGCCGAGGACGGCTCTTATTCCTGGCACTGCCCTGGCCACTCGGGCGGCGTGGCTTTCCTAAAGAGCCCGGTGGGCCAAATGTTCCACCAGTTTTTTGGCGAGAACATGTTGCGCGCCGACGTATGCAATGCGGTGGAAGAGCTAGGCCAATTGCTGGACCACACCGGTCCGGTGGCGGCGTCCGAGCGCAATGCCGCGCGTATCTTCAATGCCGACCACTGCTTTTTCGTGACCAATGGCACCAGCACCAGCAACAAGATGGTCTGGCACCACACGGTGGCGCCCAATGACATCGTGGTAGTGGACCGCAATTGCCACAAATCCATCTTGCACGCGATCATCATGACGGGCGCGATTCCGGTCTTCCTTAAACCCACGCGCAACCATTTCGGCATCATCGGCCCGATTGCCAAAGAGGAGTTCGAGCCCGCCACCATCCGCGCCAAGATCAAGGCCAACCCGCTGGTAAAAGAACACCTGGGCGATGTCAATGTCAACACCATCAAACCGCGCGTGCTGACGCTCACCCAGTCCACCTACGACGGCGTGCTCTACAACACCGAGACGGTGAAAAACATGCTAGACGGCTATGTGGAGAACATCCACTTTGACGAAGCCTGGTTGCCGCATGCGGCCTTCCATCCGTTTTACGGCAGCTACCACGCCATGGGTAAAAAGCGCAAGCGCCCCAAAGAGGCCATGGTGTATTCCACCCAGTCGATTCACAAGCTGCTGGCCGGTATCAGCCAGGCCAGCCATGTGCTGGTGCAGGACTCGCAAACCGTCAAGCTGGACAAGCATTTGTTCAACGAGGCCTACCTGATGCACACCAGCACCAGCCCGCAGTACAGCATCATTGCCAGTTGCGACGTGGCCGCCGCCATGATGGAGCCGCCCGGCGGTACCGCGCTGGTAGAAGAAAGCATTTTGGAAGCCTTGGATTTTCGCCGCGCCATGCGCAAGGTGGACGAAGAATACGGCCAGGACTGGTGGTTCAAAGTCTGGGGGCCAGACGGAATAGCCGACGAAGGCGTTGGCCGCGCGGACAACTGGAAGTTGAAGGGCGAAGCAGCCAAAGCCAAGGCCGGTGTCAACTGGCACGGCTTTGGCAAGATGGCCACCGACTTCAATATGCTGGACCCGATCAAGGCCACCATCGTGACGCCGGGCCTGGACCTCAGCGGCAAGTTTGCCAAGCAAGGTATTCCGGCCAGTATCGTCACCAAGTTTTTGGCCGAGCACGGCGTGGTGGTGGAGAAAACCGGCTTGTACAGCTTCTTCATCATGTTCACTATCGGCATTACCAAAGGCCGTTGGAACAGCATGCTCACCGCCTTACAGCAGTTCAAAGACGATTACGCCAAAAACCAACCCATGTGGCGCGTGCTGCCAGAGTTTGTGCAGAAATACCCGCGCTACGAAAAAATGGGCCTGGCCGATTTATGCCAGCATGTACACCAGCTCTACGCCAAATACGACATCGCCCGCCTGACGACCGAGATGTACCTGAGCGATCTAACGCCCGCCATGAAGCCTAGCGACGCTTATGCCCACATCGCTTTGCGCAAAACCGAGCGCGTGGAGATTGACCACCTGGAAGGCCGCGTCACCGTGGGCCTGGTCACGCCCTACCCACCGGGCATTCCGCTGCTGATTCCTGGCGAAGTGTTTAACAAGAAAATTGTGGACTACCTCAAATTCGCTCGCGAGTTCAATGCCTTGTGCCCGGGCTTTGAGACTGATATTCACGGCTTGGTGGAGGAGACCGACGACAACGGCAAGACGCGGTTTTACGCCGATTGTGTGCGGGCTTAATTAGCCGTTCGGCGGGTGCATTGCATGGTTTGACGGCTTTAACTTGCCACCTACGTTCCCCAAAAAAAGAAGAGCGCCTTGGCGCTCTTCTTTGTTGCGACGTGCCGAGCATTTCTTATTCGGTTTGTACGCCCATTGTCTTGTTAAACCCGCCATCGACAAACGTGATTTCAGCAGTCACGCCTGATGCCAAGTCGCTGAGCAAAAACGCCGCCACATTGCCCACGTCCTCTAGCGTGACGTTGCGGCGAATGGGGGAGGCATCGGCTACTACTTTGAGTAGTTTGCCGAAATCTTTAATGCCGCTAGCAGCCAGTGTTTTGATCGGGCCGGCGCTGATGCCGTTGACACGGATGCCACGTGGGCCCACCGCTTCGGCCAGGTAGCGCACCGAGGCTTCGAGCGAGGCTTTGGCTAGGCCCATGGTGTTGTAATTGGGGATGATGCGGTCCGCGCCCAGGTAGCTCAGGGTTAGCAGGGCCGAGCCCGTGCGCAAGCGAGGCAGGGCGGCTTTGGCCATGGCGGGGAAGCTGTAGGCGCTGATATCGTGCGCGATCTTGAAAGCTTCGCGGCTGATGCCGTCCAAAAAATTACCAGCAATCGCTTCGCGGGGCGCAAAGCCAATGGCGTGGACGAAACCATCAAATTCGGGCCAGTGCGCGCCCAGATCCGCAAACAGTTTGTCGATTTGCGCGTCGTCGCCTACGTCGCAGTCAAACACCAGCGTGGAATCAAAATCAGCGGCGAACTCGGTGATGCGTTCTTTGAAGCGCTCGCCCACATAGCTAAAGGCCAGTTCTGCGCCCTGCGCCCGGCAAGCCTTGGCGATGCCGTAGGCAATCGAGCGGTTGGACAGTACGCCGGTGATCAGTAATCTTTTGCCTGTTAAAAAGCCCATGTTCGTCGGTGCCCTGAGTTGATGTCAGCAGGGATTGTCGCACGCAGCTTTAGCGCATAAACACGTAAGCCGCCAGGGCCAGCACGACGATGGCGCCGAACACCAGTGCGCCCATGCCAGGGCCTTCATTGGCCTCTTGCTCTTGCGCTGGCGCGCCGGCATCTTGCGCGGGCTCGACATAGGCCTCGGGGTAGCGGGCTTGCATCGCCAAGTCAAAGCGCTTGAAGAAATCTTCGGCCATGGACTTAGCGACACCGTCAATAAGTCGCTGGCCCATTTGCGCTACTTTGCCGCCGACAGAGGCTTTCACTTCGTAACTCAGGGTGTTGCCACGGCCATGCGGCGTGAGCAGCACTTTGGCATTGCCTTTGCCAAATCCTGCTGGGCCACCTTGGCCTTCAAAGCTGATGGTGTAGCTATTGGGAGGATTGATGTCCGACAGCGTGATTTTGCCGGTGAACTTGGCGGACACTGGGCCGATTTTCAGGGCCATGCCGATGGCAAAAGTATCAGGGCCGCTGGCCTCGACTTTGTCGCAGCCAGGAATACATTGCTTGAGCACTTCGGGGTCGTTGAGTGCGTCCCAGGCTTGTTGTTGCGTGATCGCCAGATCGCGGCTTCCTTGCATTTCCATGGTGTTTCCTTTCGTCGGTATTCAAATCGTGGCCGCTGTGGCCTTATTGCTTCATCAGTTTGGCCAGGCTGCTGGCCAGGTCTTCCAATTTGGTCAGGTTGTGGATCGCCACCATGCCATGCGCCACCTGGTTGAGCGCCTGCGCGCCCTGGGCCAGCGGCGCGTAGCCGTCAAAGCGCAGCAAGGGGTTGAGCCACAAAATCCGCCGCGTGTGCAATTTCAGCCAGGCCAGTTCCTCGGCCAATTCTTGCGGCTCCCCAGTGTCTAAACCATCGGTCACGATCAGCACCATGGTGCGCCGCCCTACCAGCTTGCGCGCATGGTGCTCCCGCAAGCTTGCAAGCGACTTACCCAACTGCGTACCGCCCGCAAAGTCTTCAATCAAGGCATTGGCATGGTCCAGCATCGCATCGGTGTCGCCCAGTTTGAAGGCGCCGGTCAATTCGGTGAGTTGGGTGCCAAAGGCAAATACCGCGCGGCGCGGGTGCTTGCGCGTGGCCGTATGCAAAAAAGCCAGCAGCAAGCGCGCATAGCGTTCCATCGAGCCCGATACATCCACCAGCACCAGCAAAGGCAGTGGCTGCTGACGGCGCTCGCGCTTGGGCAAATGCAGGGTTTCGCCACCCAAGCGCACGGCGCTGCGCAATACGCCAGACCAGTGCAACTGGCTGCCATGCACGCCCGGGCGCATGCGGCGGCTGGCGTGCTGGGGCAGGGGCAGGGCGATGTCTCGGGCCAGTCGCTCGACCAAGCGGTATTCGCTGGCGGACAAGGCATTGAAGTCCGCATGGCGCAGGCGGTGGATGTCGCTGGCCGTCATGGCAGCGTCAAAGTCCACTTTTTGGTCTTCGGTTTTGGGCTTGGCTTGCTGGGCGCGCACCTTTGGCGGCGACAAGGCTTCGCGCACGCGTGGCCTGCGCTTACTAGGCTCGGCCTTACCTTCGGCGCTGGGTAGCATTTGCGACAAAAGTTTGTGCGCCATATTCGGGTCGCGGAAAAAGGCCTCGAAGAGTTCGCGAAAGACCGCGCGGTCTTGCTCACGGCTGATTAACACGGATTCCATGGCGGCGCTCAGGTCGTGGCGGTCGCCCAAGCCGACCTCCATCGCCGCTTGTGCGCACAGGCCAATACGCGCGCTGTCCACCTGCACACCAGCGCGGCGCAGCGTGCGCCCAAAAGCGGCCAGGTTGCCCGCCAGCTTGCCGGTACGCGAATCGCCTAGTGTCATGCGGCGGCGTCGGCTTCAGGGGGTGGAGCGAGTACGTCTTGCGCCAGTGCCAGCGTGAGCGCAGCGACGTCTTCGCGTTGCTTAAACATGATGCCTGCGGTATCGCTCATGGTTTCCGGGTCTAGCTCCAGCGTGTCCAGCGCCACCAAAGCCTTGGCCCATTCCACGCTTTCGGCAATGCCAGGCGCACGCTGAAACGCGTTGGAAAACGGTTGATTGCGCAAGCGGGTGACCACGTCGGCCACTTGTTGCGCTAATTTTTCGGACGCGCCGGGCACTTGGGCGCTGATGATGGCCAACTCGCGGTCGCGGTCCGGGTAGTCCAGCCAGTGGTAAAGGCAGCGCCGCTTGACCGCATCGTTGAGTTCGCGCGTGCGGTTGCTGGTGAGGATGGTGACCGGTTTCACCACGGCGCGGACCGTGCCGATTTCCGGAATACTGACCTGGTATTCACCCAAGTATTCGAGTAAAAAGGCTTCGAAGGGCTCGTCGGCGCGGTCCACTTCGTCGATCAGCAGCACGGCGCCGGGGGCAGGTGCTTGCAAGGCTTGCAACAAGGGGCGGCGGATCAGGTAGCGGTCTTGGTAGACCTCGCGCTCCATAGCGTCTACGGCAGGCGCTGCGCCTTGCGCGCTTTCGCTATGGCTTTGAGCGGCGCGCATATGCAGCAATTGCGCGGCGTAATTCCATTCGTATAGCGCATCGCGCTGTTCCAGTCCGTCATAGCACTGTAAGCGCAGCATTTGGCGTTGCAGTGCAGTGGCTAGGGCCTTGGCGAGCTCGGTTTTGCCAACGCCGGGCTCACCCTCTAGCAGCAAAGGGCGCTCTAGCTTGAGTGCCAAAAAAACGGCAGTGGCCAGGCGCCGATCTGCAAAATAGCCCGCTTGGCGCAAGGCTTCGATCAGGGCGTCAATGGAGGGAAACAAGTTCATAGCTTGGCTCAAAAAAATGGCCCCGCGTTGTGCACACGGGGCCTTGTTGCACCGGCCCTTAAGCCGGGGGCGGTATCAGGCCAGGCAGTGTGCCACAGCCCGCTGCGTCAGCACGCTGATCAGGTTGGCCCGGTAGGCCGCGCTGGCATGGATGTCAGCGTTCAGGCCATCGGCATCCACATGTACCGATGCGGCAGAGGCCACGGTAAAGCTCTTGTTGAGTGCGTCTTCCAGGCCTTTGTGGCGGAAAACGCCCTGGCTTGCGCCCGTGATGGCCACGCGCACGCCGCCCGCCGTCTGGGCCAGGAACACGCCCACCAATGCGAAACGCGAAGCCGCTTGCACGAACTTCATGTAGGCCGCCGATTTAGGTTGGGGGAAGCTGATCGCCGTGAGCAACTCGCCCGGCTCTAAGGCTGTGGTGAACATGCCTTGGAAAAAGTCGTCCGCCTCAATACGGCGCTTGTTGGTGTGGATAGTGGCGCCCAGGCCAAGGACCGCGCTGGGGTAGCAGGCAGAAGGGTCGTTGTTGGCGACCGAGCCACCCATGGTGCCCATGGCGCGGACCTGGCGGTCCCCGATGTGCGAGGCCAGATCGGCCAAGGCCGGGATCATGGATTTGACGGTGCTGCTATTGGCCACATCCATATGGCGCGTCATCGCGCCGATGACGACGGCATTGCCGTTGGGCTCGATGCCTGCCAGTTCCTTGACGCCGCCTAAATCGACCAAACGGCCGGGTTGGGACAGGCGCATCTTCATCGAAGGCAGCAGGGTTTGGCCGCCGGCCAAAACCTGGCCGCCGGAGGCCGCTGCGCTTACCGCATCCGCCAGGGAAGCAGGGCGGTCTAGTGTGAATGCATACATGTGTGAACTCCTTTGCTGCTTTAGGCTTTGGCTGCCTGGATGGCTTCCCAGACGCGGTGGGGCGTGGCGGGCATGTCAAATTCTTTAACGCCCAGACCATGCAGCGCGTCCAGCACGGCATTGATAACGGCCGGTGGCGAACCGATGGCGCCGGCTTCGCCGCAGCCTTTGGTGCCCAGCGGGTTGTGGGTGCAAGGGGTGCAGATATTGCCGATTTTGAACTCGGGGAAATCGTCGGCGCGGGGCATGGCGTAGTCCATGAAAGAGCCGGTGAGTAGCTGGCCGGTTTCGCGGTCGTACACACAGTTTTCCATCAGGGCTTGGCCGATACCTTGCACCAGTCCGCCGTGTACCTGCCCTTCCACAATCATCGGGTTGATGATGGTGCCAAAGTCATCCACTGCGGTGAATTTCTCCACGCGGGTGACGCCGGTAGCGGGATCAATTTCCACTTCGCAGATATAGGTGCCTGCGGGGAAAGTGAAGTTGGTCGGGTCGTAGAACGCGGTCTCGTTCAGGCCCGGCTCCAGCTTGTCCAGCGGGTAGTTGTGCGGCACATAGGCGGTGAGGGCGACTTGGCCGAAGGTGACCTTTTTGTCGGTGCCCTTCACGGTGAATTCGCCGTTAGCAAATTCGACGTCGGCATCGCTGGACTCCATCAAGTGGGCCGCGATCTTCTTGGCCTTGGTCTCGATTTTGTCCAGCGCCTTCATGATGGCAGCGCCGCCCACTGAGATGGAGCGCGAACCGTAGGTGCCCATACCAAAAGGCACGCGACCGGTGTCGCCGTGCACCACATCGACCGCGTCGACTGCGACGCCCAAACGGGCGGCAACGACTTGTGCAAACGTGGTTTCATGGCCTTGACCGTGGCTGTGCGAGCCGGTAAACACCGTGACGCTGCCGGTTGGGTGCACGCGGATTTCGCCGCACTCAAACAAGCCGGCGCGGGCGCCCAGGGCCCCGGCGATATTGCTAGGTGCAATGCCGCAGGCTTCGATGTAGCTGGAGTAGCCGATGCCGCGCAACAAGCCCTTGGCCGCGCTAGCCGCTTTGCGTCCGGGGAATCCGGCTACATCCGCCATATCTTGCGCTTTGACCATGCAGCCGAGGTAGTCGCCGGTGTCGTATTGCAAAGCCACTGGCGTTTGGTAGGGCCAGCTGTTGATGAAATTGCGCTTGCGGATTTCGTCTTGCGACAAACCCATTTCCCAGCCGCAGCGGCTTACCAAACGTTCCAGCAGGTAGGTGGCTTCGGGGCGGCCTGCGCCACGATAGGCATCGACCGGCGCGGTATTGGTAAACCACGAATCGACTTCCACATAAATTTGCGGGCAGGTGTATTGGCCGGCCAGCAGCGTGGCGTACAAAATCGTCGGTACCGCGGTGGAGAAGGTGGACAGGTAAGCGCCCAAGTTGGCATGGGTGTGTACCCGCATGCCCAGGAACTTGCCGTCTTTGTCCATGGCCATTTCAGCGTGGCTGACGTGGTCACGGCCATGCGCGTCGGTCAGGAAGGACTCGGAGCGCTCGCAGGTCCATTTGATCGAGCGGTTGACTTCTTTGGCCGCCCAGGTGAGGGCCACGTCTTCGGCATACAAATAGATTTTGGAGCCGAAACCGCCGCCCACGTCGGGGGCGATCACACGCACTTTGTGCTCGGGCAGGCCCAGCACAAAAGCCGTCATCAGCAAGCGCTCGACGTGCGGGTTTTGGTTGGACACGTAGAGCACGTATTCCTCGGTGGCGCGGCTGTAGTTGCCGATTGCAACGCGGGGCTCCATGGCGTTGGGCACCAAGCGGTTATTGATCAAGTCCAGCTTGGTCACATGGTGGGCGTTGGCAAAGGCGGCATCGACATTGCCTTTATCGCCCAGCACCCATTTGTAGCACTTGTTGTTAGGAGCGGCATCGTGCAGTTGCGGGCCGGTGGCGGCATCGCGCACATCCACCACGGCGGGCAGCACGTCGTAATCGACTTGCACGGCTTCGGCCGCATTTTTGGCTTGCTCCAGGGTGTCGGCGATCACCATGGCTAATTGGTCGCCCACATGGCGCACTTTGCCCAGGGCCAGCACCGGATGCGGCGGTTCGTTCATAGGCGTGCCGTCGGGGTTGTTGATCAGCCAGCCGCAAGGCAGGCCGCCCATCTTGCCTTCGAGGTCTTTGCCGATAAAGATACGTACCACGCCCGGCATGGCGGATGCCGCGCTGATGTCAATGCTCTTGATAATCGCATGCGCATGCGGGCTGCGCACGAAGACGGCGTAGCTTTGCGCTTGCATGGTGATGTCGTCGGTGTACTGACCGGCACCGGTCAGGAAGCGGTAATCTTCTTTGCGACGAACCGACTCACCGATATGCGGGAGGTTGGAAAAATCTGAGGCACCCATATTGCTTGCTCCTTGAATGGTTTAGGCAGAAGCCATGGCAGCAGCACCCTGCTGCACGGCTTTGACGATGTTTTGGTAACCGGTGCAACGGCACATATTGCCTTCCAGGTGCGTGCGCACCTCTTCGGCACTGGCGTTGGGGTGTTTGGCGCACAGGTCGATAGCGCTCAAGACCATGCCGGGGGTGCAGAAACCGCACTGCAAACCGTGGCAGTCTTTGAAAGCCGCTTGCATAGGGTGCATGGTGCCGTCCGGCGCAGCCAGGCCTTCGATGGTGGTGATCTCAGCGCCGTCCGCCTGGGCGGCCAGGATGTTGCAGGATTTGACGGCGTGGCCGTCTTTGATCACGGTGCAGGCGCCGCACTGGGCGGTGTCGCAGCCCACGTGGGTGCCTGTCATATGCAAATGCTCGCGCAGCACCTGCACCAGCAGGGTATGGGGCGGGACGTCCACTGAAACCTGGCGGTTATTAACCTTCAATTGAACCTGCATAACGTATGTCTCCGGGAGGGGTTGTTAGAACGAATAACCCGATCATTATGTTCCTTCGAAAAGGCCGTTTACCCTAGTAAAAACCCTTGAACGTCCCCTTATTAAAAAGCGATTTGTCCCCAATTGGTGCACTTGGCTTGGTATGGGCTTGCGGTGCACTCTAGGCGCAAGCCTCATGCCTGCTAAGCACAGGGCTAAAGCGTGGTGGGTCGCACGCGTTCAGGATTTGTTGTGCGTCTGAATTGAACGGTTCATCGCACCCTCAATTGCGCAGCCTTTGGGCCGCGTCGGCAAGGGCGAGGACCATATCAGCGGTAAATAGATGCGAGCCCCCTCAAAACAAAGGCAAAGCCAACGCTAAGTGCTTGGTTTTTACCGGTTTTTTCCACTACAATGCGAGCTTCACGACCAAACGGGCGGGTAATTACCGCCCGTTTTTTTTGGTCGATCGTTTTTAGAGGCTGCCTATTTAGGCAGCCGGACACCTTGGAAAGCGGGCATCAGCAACGTGGCTTGGCAAGACATCGTGCGTCAAATTGTGGTTGGTCTGGGATACGACCTGGTAGAGCTGGAACGCTCTGCCGGCGGCCTGTTGCGGGTCACGATAGACCTGCCTTGGGTGCAAGCGGCGCCAAGCGCTCTGCAAGACGAGCAGTTTGTGACGGTGGAAGATTGCGAGAAGGTGACGCGCCAACTGCAATTCACTTTAGAGGTTGAGGGCACGGCCTACAGCCGCTTGGAGGTGTCCTCGCCGGGGATTGACCGTCCCTTGCGGCACGAGGCAGATTTTGAGCGTTTTGCCGGGCAGGTGGTAGATATCACCTTGCGCGAGCCGATTGGTGCGGCGGGCGGCGGCGTAGTTAATGCCAAGCGTAAGAAGTTTCGCGGCACGCTGGAGCGGGTTACTGAGGCAACCGGCGCTGCGCATTGGCAGATTGTGTGGAGCGAGGCGCCGGCCATCAAGCCGGGCCAGAAGGTGAGCAAGAAGCGGCCCGCGCCGCCCTTGCAGGCCATGGGTTTCGCACTGGATGAATTGAAAGAGGCGCGTCTGGCGCCCATTGTCAGCTTCAAGGGGCGTGGCAAAGGGCAGGGCGAAGCGCTGCCGCAACCGGGTGCCGATGGCGCCGCTGATGTGGCGTAGAGGTGATGAGTTGCGATGAACAGGGCTTTAGATAGCACTTGTTCTTGTTTGTGAATTGAATTGTCAGGAGAGTGAAGGCATGAATCGCGAATTGTTGATGTTGGTAGAGGCGATCTCCCGTGAGAAAAACGTGGAGCGTGATGTGGTGCTGGCGGCAGTCGAGGCCGCGCTGGCGCAGGCCACCAAAAAGCTGTACGAAGGCGACGTGGATATCCGCGTTGCCTTGGACCGTGACAGTGGCAATTACGAAACCTTCAGACGCTGGCACGTCGTGCCAGATGAGGCGGGCTTGCAGTTGCCTGACCAAGAGATATTGCATTTCGAGGCCAAAGAGCAAATCCCCGACATCGAAGTCGATGAATATATCGAGGAGCCGATTGAATCGGTGCCGATCGGTCGCATTGGCGCCATGGCGGCAAAGCAGGTGATTTTGCAAAAAATCCGCGACGCAGAACGGGAAATGCTGCTGAACGACTTTATGTCACGCGGAGACAATATTTTTGTCGGCACCGTCAAGCGCATGGACAAGGGCGACGTGATTGTGGAAAGCGGCCGCGTCGAAGGACGACTGCGCCGCGCCGAAATGATCCCCAAGGAAAACCTGCGCGCTGGTGACCGTGTGCGTGCCATGATTATGGAAGTCGATTTGACGCTACGCGGTGCGCCGATTTTATTGTCGCGTTCCGCGCCTGAATTCATGACCGAACTGTTCCGCCATGAGGTTCCCGAGATCGAACAGGGTTTGTTGGAGATCAAATCCTGCGCCCGCGATCCGGGCTCTCGCGCCAAGATTGCGGTGCTCTCGCATGACAAACGTATTGATCCCATCGGCACCTGTGTGGGCGTACGCGGCAGCCGCGTCAATGGCGTCACTACCGAATTGGCAGGCGAGCGTGTCGATATCGTGTTGTGGAGCGAAGACCCGGCGCAGTTTGTCATTGGCGCCTTGGCGCCTGCCAATGTGTCGTCCATCGTGGTGGACGAAGAACGCCATGCCATGGACGTGGTGGTAGATGAAGAGAACCTGGCAATTGCCATCGGGCGTGGTGGCCAGAACGTGCGCCTTGCTTCAGAGCTCACCGGCTGGAAAATCAACATCATGGATGCGGCCGAGTCCGCGCAGAAGCTGGCCGTGGAGACGGATTCGGGCCGCCGCCTGTTCATGGACAAGCTGGATGTGGACGAAGAAATCGCGGACATCCTGATCGCCGAAGGCTTTACCAGCTTGGAAGAAGTGGCTTACGTGCCCTTACAAGAAATGTTGGAAATTGAGAGCTTTGACGAGGACACGGTCCACGAGTTGCGTAACCGCGCTAAAGACGCGCTGCTCACGATGGAAATTGCGCGCGAGGAAAGTGCCGCAAGCGTTTCGCAGGACTTGCGTGATTTGCAAGGCCTTAGCGCAGAGCACATTGCAACGCTAGCCGAACACGGGATCAAAACCCTGGACGACCTGGCCGATCTGGCCACTGACGAACTTACAGAAATCACCGGCCAGTCTAACGACGAAGCCAATGCCCTGATCATGAAGGCGCGCGAACATTGGTTTACCGATGACGCCACCGCTCAAGAGTCACGGCCATGAAAGGTTACCCGCTAAATGTCCAGTACGACCGTCGCAGAGTTTGCCAGTGAACTCAAGAAATCTACCGAAACCCTGTTGGAACAGTTGAAGTCCGCAGGGTTGGCCAAAAACGCAGCAAGCGATGTTTTGACCGACGCTGATAAGCATAAATTCCTGAACCATTTGCAGGCTGCCCATGGCACGGCGGGTGCAGAACGTAAAAAAATTACCCTGGTAAAGAAGCAGACCACGGAAATTAAACAAGCCGATGCCAGCGGCAAGGCGCGCACTATCCAGGTGGAAGTGCGTAAGAAGCGTACTTTTGTTAGGCGCAACGATGGGTCGGATGCGGTGCCAGAATCTGCGGAGGTGTTTGAAGCATCAGCGCCCGCCGCACCAGTAATCGACCAAGCTGAATTGGCGCGCCGCGAGGAAGAAGCGCGCCACCAGGCTGAGTTTTTGCGCAGGCAAGAAGAAGAATTGGCCGCACGCCGCCAGGCGCGTGAAGAGCAAGAGGCCAAGGCGCGCGCAGCCCATGAAGCCGCAGCTCAAGCCCAAGCCTCGACGCAAGTCGATGCCGCAGACGGAACCGCAAGCGATAGCGCTGCGAAACCCCGCAAATTGACCAAGGCTGCAGAAAAAGCCGCTTTGGATGTCGCCGCGCAAGCCGAGGCCGCCGCTGCTAACCAGGCAGCCGAGCAAGCCCAGCGTGAGCAAGACGCTGCTAAAGCTGCTGCTGCATCGCGCGAAGTTGCATTGGAAGAAAATAAGCGTGCCGCCGATTTGGGCGACCGCCGTCGCAAAGCCGAGGCTGAGGCAGCAGCCATCCGCGTGATGATGTCTGCGCCCGCCAAGGCGCCGCCACCACCCAAAAAAGTAGAAGTCAAGCCGGCAGTCGACCCCAAAGCGGCGATCAAGGGTACGCTGCACAAACCGGCAGCTGGATCCACCGTGGCCAAACCAGCTAAGCCGGGCGGCACTGCTGCGCCAGGTTCAGGCAAAGAAGTTAAATCCGCCAAGCTATCAAGTAGCTGGGCTGGCGACCCTGCCAAGAAGAAAGAACTCAAGACGCGTGGCGACACGGGTGCGGGCACAGGCCGCTCCACCAACTGGCGTGCCGGCCCGCGTGGTAAACGTGGTGGCGACCGCGATCGCGAAGACCACGCACCGGCGCAAACGCAGGAAGTGCGCGTTATCGAGGTGCATGTTCCTGAAACTATTACGGTGGCCGAGTTGGCGCACAAGATGGCGATCAAGGCGTCCGAAGTCATTAAGCAGTTGATGAAGCTGGGCCAGATGGTCACCATCAACCAGCCGCTGGACCAGGACACCGCCATGATCGTGGTGGAAGAGCTGGGCCACACCGCTGTGGTTGCTGCATTGGATGACCCTGAGGCTTTCACCGACGAAGAGGTGCAGACGCAGTCGGAGTCCCTGCCGCGCGCCCCTGTGGTGACCGTCATGGGCCACGTGGACCATGGCAAGACTTCGCTGCTGGACTACATCCGCCGGGCCAAAGTGGCATCGGGCGAAGCGGGTGGCATCACACAGCATATCGGTGCCTACCATGTGCAAACACCGCGCGGCATGGTGTCCTTTTTGGACACACCCGGACACGAGGCGTTTACTGCCATGCGCGCGCGCGGTGCGAAGGCAACGGACATTGTGATTTTGGTGGTGGCGGCGGACGACGGTGTGATGCCGCAAACCAAAGAAGCTATCAAGCACGCCAAAGCGGCCGGTGTACCCATCGTGGTGGCGATCAACAAGATTGATAAGCCAGACTCTAACCCCGAGCGCGTGAAAAACGAGCTCGTGGTCGAGGAAGTCGTTCCCGAAGAATTCGGTGGCGAGTCGCCCTTTGTGTCGGTATCAGCCAAAACGGGGCAGGGTATCGACGAGTTGCTGGAACAAGTCTTGTTACAGGCCGAAGTGCTGGAGTTGCGCGCGCCGGTCGATGCCATGGCCAAGGGCCTGGTCATTGAAGCGCGTTTGGACAAAGGGCGTGGCCCGGTTGCTACTGTTTTGGTGCAATCTGGCACGCTCAAAACTGGCGATGTGGTCTTGGCCGGACAAACCTTTGGCCGTGTGCGCGCTATGCTCGATGAGAACGGCAAAGCGATTAAAGATGCAGGTCCGTCCATTCCGGTGGAGATTCAAGGTCTGACGGAAGTGCCGCAAGCGGGCGATGAATTCATGGTGATGTCGGACGAGCGCCGCGCCCGTGAAATCGCCACCTACCGCGCCGGCAAATTCCGCAATACCAAGCTGGCCAAGCAACAAGCGGCCAAGCTGGAAAATATGTTCAGCGATATCGGTGCGGGCGACGTCAAGATGCTGCCCATCATCGTCAAGGCCGATGTGCAGGGCTCGCAAGAAGCTTTGGCCCAGTCGCTGCTCAAACTCTCGACCGAAGAGGTCAAAGTGCAGATGGTGTACTCCGCTGTGGGTGGCATTAGTGAATCAGACATCAACCTGGCTATCGCTTCCAAGGCAGTGGTGATCGGCTTTAATGTGCGCGCCGATGCTGGCGCTCGCAAGTTGGCCGAAGGTAATGGGGTCGACATCCGCTACTACAACATCATTTACGACGCGGTTGACGAACTCAAAGCGGCGATGTCGGGCATGCTGGCACCCGAGAAGCGCGAGGAAATCATTGGCTTTGCCGAGATCCGCACCGTGTTCGTGGCGTCCAAGATCGGTACCGTGGCTGGTTGTATGGTTACCGGCGGCTTTGTCAACCGCAGCGCGCACTTCCGCCTGCTGCGCGAGAACGTGGTGATTTACACCGGTGAGCTCGATTCACTCAAGCGCATGAAAGACGATGTACGCGAAGTGAAAGAAGGCTTTGAGTGCGGTATCAAGCTCAAGAACTACAACGACATCGCCGTGGGCGACCAGTTGGAGTTCTTCGAGATCAAGGAAATCGCGCGCACCATCTGAGCGTTCACCTTGCATGCGCAAAAAGTCCTCCACCCCCAACCGCGGTTTTCGCGTGGCCGATCAGATCCAGCGCGATCTGACAGAGCTGATCGCGCGCGAACTCAAGGATCCGCGCGTAGGCATGGTGACGATTCAGTCGGTGGAAGTCACGCCCGACTACGCGCATGCCAAGGTGTATTTCAGTTTGCTGGTGGGCGATGCGGCGCAGTGCGCCGAGGGTCTGAACCAGGCAGCGGGATTTTTGCGCGCCGGTTTGTTTAAACGCCTGCACATCCATACCGTGCCGACTTTGCATTTCATTTTTGACCGCACCACCGAGCGCGCTGCGGACATGAACGCGCTGATAGCGCGGGCCGTGTCCTCGCGAGCCAAGGAAGACTGACCCGCATGAACGCGCCGCATGCACGGGTTGCAAGGCGCCCCGTGCATGGGGTGCTCTTACTGGATAAGCCCTTGGGTTGGTCCAGCAACCAGGCTTTGCAAAAAGCCAAATGGTTGTTGGCCGCTGAAAAGGCAGGGCATACCGGTACTTTGGATCCTTTGGCTACGGGCGTTTTGCCTTTGTGCTTTGGGGCGGCGACGAAATTTAGCCAAATGCATTTGGATGCGGACAAGGTGTACCAAGCGCAATTGCGATTGGGTGTGACCACCTCCACGGCCGATGCGGAAGGCGAGGTCTTGCAAACGCGTAATGTGGCGGTGTCGCCGCAATTAATCAGCGAGGTATTGGCGCGCTTTACCGGGCCGATTGCGCAGATCCCGCCAATGCACAGCGCGCTGAAAAAAGATGGCAAGGCTTTGTACGAGTACGCGCGGGCCGGGATCGAAGTGGAACGGGCGGTGCGCCATGTAAGGATTCATGGGATCACGCTGCTGGCGGATGAATCGGCAGCAGCCGTGCCAAGGCTTTCGGTGGAAGTGGCATGTAGCAAGGGCACGTATATCCGTACCTTGGCAGAAGATATAGGTGAGGCTTTGGGTTGCGGCGCGCACTTGAGTGCTTTGCGCCGCGTGCAGACCGGCGATTTCCATATTGGCGTCTGCGTAGAGCTGGAAGCGCTTGAGGCCATGGACATGGCGCAGCGCCTGCTCTGCCTTCAGCCCGTCGATAGCTTGCTACCCGGTCATGCGCGCATCACATTGGATGCGGACAATGCGGGGCGCTTTTTAAGCGGCCTGCGCCGGCGTGGACCCTGGGACGATGCCGAGCAGGTGGCGGTCTATGGCCAGGCGCCGCGCGAATTGCTGGGCACTGCCCATGTGAAGGCAGGCGAGTTGATTCCCACCCGCTTGCTTAGTCCGCTTGACATTAGCCAAGTGCGCGAGCAAGCGGTCTGGGCCCAATGAATTTTTTGTTTTGAGTTTGTAGAAAGAAAGATAACCATGAGCAGTAAACAAATCCGCAATATCGCGATCATTGCGCACGTTGACCACGGCAAAACCACGATGGTGGACCAGTTGTTGCGTCAATCCGGCACCTTTGCAGACCATGAAAAAGTGGTGGACACGGTGATGGACAACAACGCCATCGAACGCGAGCGTGGTATCACCATCTTGGCCAAGAACTGCGCCGTCAGCTGGGAAGGCACGCACATCAATATCGTCGATACCCCCGGACACGCCGACTTCGGTGGCGAGGTGGAGCGCGCACTGTCCATGGTCGATGGTGTGGTGCTGCTGATTGACGCGCAAGAAGGGCCGATGCCGCAAACACGCTTTGTGACCAAGAAGGCATTAGCCCTGGGCCTCAAACCTATTGTGGTGGTGAACAAAGTGGACAAGCCCGGCTCCAACCCGGACATGGTGGTCAACGCCGCTTTCGATTTGTTTGACAAGCTGGGCGCGACCGATGAGCAACTGGATTTTCCGGTAGTGTTTGCATCCGGCATTAACGGTTGGACATCCATGGAGCAAGGCGCTAGCGGTGAGCAATGGGGGCCGGATATGTCCGCATTGTTCAACACTATTTTGAGCCATGTACCGCCGCAAGATGGCGACCCCGAAGCTGCCTTGCAACTGCAAATTTCGGCACTCGACTTTTCTACCTTCGTGGGCCGCATTGGCGTTGGCCGCATCAGCGCGGGCACCATCAAAACCGGGCAAGACGTATTGGTTATGTCCGGTGAAGACGGCCCGGTGGTCAAAGGCCGCGTCAACCAAGTGCTGACATTCCAGGGCCTGGACCGCGTGCAAGTGACTGAAGCGGGTCCCGGCGAAATTGTGCTGATTAACGGTATCACAGACATTGGTATTGGCGTCACCGTAACTGACCCGCTGCGCCCTGCACCGCTGCCTATGCTCAAGATTGATGAGCCGACGCTAATCATGAACTTCTGCGTCAACACCTCGCCGCTGGCGGGGCGTGAAGGTAAGTACGTCACCAGTCGCCAGCTCTGGGACCGCCTGCAAAAAGAACTACAACACAATGTGGCGCTGCGCGTGAAAGAAACTGACGAAGAAGGTATTTTTGAAGTCGCTGGACGGGGCGAATTGCACCTTACCATCCTCTTGGAAAACATGCGCCGAGAAGGCTATGAGATGGCAGTGTCCAAGCCCCGCGTGGTGTTTCGCGATGTGGATGGCGAGCGCCATGAGCCCATCGAATTGGTCACCGCAGACATTGAAGAGCAGCACCAGGGCGGCGTGATGCAAGCTTTAGGTGAGCGCAAGGGCGAATTGGTGAACATGGAGCCAGATGGTCGCGGACGCGTGCGATTGGAATACCGCATTCCAGCGCGTGGCCTGATCGGCTTTACCAATGAATTTATGAACCTGACCCGTGGCTCGGGCCTGATCTCCAATATCTTCGACAGCTACGAGCCGCACAAAGGCGACATCGGTGGCCGTAAAAACGGCGTCTTGATTTCTATGGATGACGGTGAAATTTTCACTTACGCGCTGGGTAAGCTGGACGACCGGGGCCGCATGTTTGTGCGCGCCAATGACCCGGTGTACGAAGGCATGATTGTGGGTATACACAACCGCGACAACGACCTGGTGGTCAACGCCACGCGCACCAAGCAATTGACCAACTTCCGCGTGTCCGGCAAGGAAGATGCGATCAAAATCACGCCACCAATTGACTTAAATTTAGAGTATGGCGTCGAGTTCATTGAAGACGATGAATTGGTCGAAATCACGCCTAAGAGCGTGCGACTGCGCAAGCGCTTTTTGAAAGAGCATGAGCGCAAAAAGGCCAGTCGCGGCGCTTAAGCCGAGCAGGGAATTTGGAGCTCGCCGATGTCTGAATTTCTGGTGATGGAAGAGTGCGGTGGTGTGGGCATGATCACGCTGTCCCGCCCCAAGGCGATGAATGCGCTGAGCCTTGGCATGGTGCGCGGCATATCGGGTGCTTTGCGCCGCTGGAAGGACGACCAGTCCATCCATGCCATCGCCCTGCGAGGCAGTGACAAAAACGGGCCCTTTGGCAATTTTTGCGCCGGGGGCGATATCCGCTTTTTTCACGAAGTGGCGTTGGCAGGCACGCCAGAATTGGAAGATTTCTTTACGGAAGAATATGCGCTCAATTACCTGACGCACCATCTGGGCAAGCCCCTCATTGCATTTTTGGACGGCATTGTGTTTGGCGGTGGCATGGGCTTGTGCCAGGGTGCGACCCATCGCTTTGTGACGGAGCGCACCAAAATGGCCATGCCCGAGACTTTGATTGGCTTGTTCGCCGATGTCGGTGGCGGCTACTTCCTTAGCCGTTGCCCCGGCGCGGCGGGTGAATGGTTGGCGCTGAGCGGCCAGCATATCGATGCCCATCAGGCCGTCGCACTGGACTTGGCTGATTGGCATATCGAGGCCGCGCACCAAATCGCCGCCTGGGATGCCTTGCCTACATTGGACTGGACCAAAGCCCACGCCGTAGACGCTTGGTTGCAAGTCCATACCGTTGCCGCGAAATCTGGACCGGCGTATCCCGATATGCATGCATGGAGCCTGATAAACCGCCATTTTTCGCATGCCACCGTAAGAGAGATTTTTCAATCCTTGGATTCCGACCCAGACCCGTGGGCACAGGAAACTGTGGCAGGTTTGCGTAAGCGCTCGCCGCT
Source organism: Comamonas sp. lk (assembly GCA_945869165.1). Classification (GTDB taxonomy): domain Bacteria; phylum Pseudomonadota; class Gammaproteobacteria; order Burkholderiales; family Burkholderiaceae_C; genus Allorhodoferax. The sequence continues at coordinate 42,929 of CAMBNY010000014.1, forward strand.
GATGCTGCATGTGGCGCTGGAACATGTGCGCCGCGCGCGCGCCATGTCACTGGCCGATGACTTGCGCATGGAGCGCGATATGGTGCGTCATTGCTTCCACAGCGCGCACCTTGGCCGCAGTGGCGCTGCGACTGACACGGTGGAAGGCATACGCGCGCTAGTCATCGACAAGGACCAGAACCCACAATGGAACCCTAAGCGTGTGGACGATGTGACGCCCGATATGGTGGCGCCTTTTTTCCAAAGCCCTTGGCCGGTTTTTTCGCACCCGCTAAAAGACTTGGTGTAGCGCCGAAATACGGGGTACACGCGCACCGCCGCGTTGCCTTGAGCCGCTCCTTCCGAGCTAAATCGGTCATAGCGGAGACCCCCATCAAGCCACTATCTGTGGTGCACCTTCATCGCCCGCTCCACCTCGCGCTTGCCCTCACGGTCTTTAATGGTGTCGCGCTTGTCGTGCTCGGCTTTGCCTTTGGCTAGCGCGATATCGCATTTAATCTTGCCGGCTTTCCAATGCAAATTAATAGGCACCAAGGTATAACCTTTTTGGTCTACTTTGCCGATCAGGCGTTTGATCTCTGCTTTGTGCATCAGCAATTTGCGGGTGCGTACTTTGTCCGGGCTGATATGGGTGGACGCGGTGTTGAGCGGATGGATTTGCAGGCCGATGATGAAAATCTCGCCATTGCGCACCACCACGTAACCGTCGGTAAGCTGTACTTTGCCTTCGCGCAAAGACTTGACTTCCCAGCCTTCGAGCACCAGCCCTGCTTCAAAACGCTCCTCGAAAAAATAGTCGAAAGCCGCCTTTTTGTTATCGGCAATGCGGGCGGAGGTATCGGGTTTTTTAGCCATGGCGCTCGGGAGGAGGGGGCGGCGGAGCCAGGTCGCAGGCCCTAAGGCCTTCACTACAATCCGCGCGCAAGCCCCATTCTATGAAAACCGTTCACAAGTCTGTTCTGCTGTGGTACAGCCCGGCGCAAATGTACGCCCTGGTGACGGACGTGGCGTCGTATCCGCAGTTCCTACCCTGGTGCGATAAAGCCCAGGTTTTGCAACAGGACGATACCGGCATGACAGCTGAAGTGGGCATTGCCTTTGGCGGCATCCACCAAAGCTTCACCACCCGTAACACCCACACCGCACCCAGCCAAGTGGATATGCAATTGCTCAAAGGCCCGTTTTCCAATTTGGATGGGCAATGGCTTTTTTTGCCGGTAGGTGATGGCTCGCAGCAAGCCAGCAAAGTAGAGCTTTCATTGCACTACGGTTTTTCCAGCACCACCTTGAGCGCCGTGGTCGGGCCGGTGTTTGACAAGATTGCCGCCACGCTAGTGGACGCCTTTGTCAAACGGGCGCAGCAGGTGTATGGCGATGCCTGATTGCGCTGCGGCTATCGCGCATGCGAAGTCGGAATCGATAACCGTCGATGTGCTTTATTCCCCCGGCCCCCGAGTGGTGCAAGAACGCCCGGTGCAGCTGCCTGCTGGCTGCCAACTGGGTCAGGCCCTGCCCGCGCTGGCGCAGGCGCTGGGCGTGCCGTTTGCTACGCTAACAGCGATGGATGTGGGTATTTGGGGCCTTCGATGCCCGAAAGATCGGGTCCTCGAGGCCGGTGAGCGTATCGAGTTTTACCGTCCCTTGCGGGTGGACCCCAAAGTGGCCCGGCACGAGCGCTTTGTAAGTCAAGGCGCCAAGAGCGCTGGTTTATTCGCTAAAAAGCGCCCGGGCGCCAAAGCCGGTTACTAGTATTCAGTGCACAAGGCGCCTGCCTTGCGGCGCCAAGCCCACGGGTACAATCGTTTTTTTGGAGCTTTGACATGCGCCTTCTCGGCAAAGCGCTCACCTTCGACGATGTGTTGTTGGTGCCAGCGTACTCCCAAGTCCTCCCCAAGGACACCTCTCTCGCCTCCCATTTTTCACGCAATATTGCCCTGAATCTTCCCCTTGTGTCCGCCGCCATGGACACGGTGACCGAGGCGCGTCTGGCGATTGCCATCGCCCAAGAAGGCGGCATCGGGGTGGTCCACAAAAACCTGACAGTAGCTGAACAAGCGGCCCAGGTCGCCAAAGTTAAGCGCTATGAATCCGGCGTGTTGCGTGATCCGGTGGTGATTACCCCGCATTTCACGGTGCGCGAAGTAATGGCTTTGTCAGAGCAATTAGGCGTATCGGGCTTTCCGGTGTGCGATGGCGGCAAAGTAGTCGGTATCGTCACAGGCCGAGATCTGCGCTTCGAAACCCGTTATGACCAACGCGTCAGCGACATCATGACGCCGCGCGAACGCTTGGTTACCGTACCCGACGGCACCACGCTGGAGGAAGCCAAAGCCCTGCTCAACAAGCACCGCCTGGAGCGATTGTTGGTGGTTAACGAGGCCTTTGAACTTAAAGGCCTGATTACCGTCAAAGACATTACCAAGCAAACCAGCTTTCCCAATGCGGCGCGCGATGCTTTCGGCAAATTGCGCGTGGCCGCCGCGGTCGGGGTGGGCGAGGGCACCGAAGAGCGCGTTGAGGCGCTGGTGCGCGCCGGGGTGGATGCCATCGTGGTAGACACCGCCCACGGGCACAGCAAAGGCGTTATCGAGCGCGTGCGTTGGGTCAAACTCAACTACCCGCAGGTCGACGTGGTGGGCGGCAATATCGCCACCGGTGCGGCGGCCTTGGCTTTGGTGGAAGCGGGCGCAGATGCAGTCAAGGTCGGCATTGGCCCGGGCTCGATTTGCACTACACGCATCGTGGCCGGTGTGGGCGTGCCCCAGATCATGGCCATCGACAGCGTGGCGACTGCTTTGCGCGGCACCGGTGTGCCTTTGATCGCCGATGGCGGCGTGCGCTACAGCGGCGATATTGCCAAGGCCATTGCGGCAGGCGCCAGCTCGGTGATGATGGGCGGTATGTTCGCTGGCACCGAAGAAGCGCCGGGTGAAATCGTGCTTTACCAAGGCCGCAGCTACAAAAGCTACCGGGGCATGGGCAGCATTGGTGCTATGCAACAAGGCAGCGCAGACCGCTACTTTCAAGAGTCCAGCACCGGCAACCCCAATGCAGACAAACTCGTGCCCGAAGGCATTGAAGGCCGGGTTCCCTACAAAGGCTCTATGGTCTCCATCGTGTTTCAAATGTCGGGCGGCTTGCGCGCCAGCATGGGCTACTGCGGCTGCGCCACCATTGCGGATATGCAAAACAAGGCCGAGTTCGTGGAAATTACTACCGCCGGTATCCGCGAAAGCCATGTGCACGATGTGCAAATCACCAAAGAAGCGCCCAATTACCGGGCCGATTGATACACACGCTTGACCTGATGTCGCACCAAAAAATATTGATACTGGACTTCGGTTCACAAGTGACCCAACTAATTGCCCGGCGCGTGCGCGAGGCGCATGTGTTTTGCGAAGTGCATCCCTGTGACGTTAGCGAGGATTGGTTGCGCGCCTATGCGCGGGATGGCAATTTGAAGGGCATTATTCTTTCGGGTAGCCACGCCAGCGCCTACGAGGAAGACACGGACAAAGCGCCCCAAGCCGTGTTTGAACTAGGCATTCCCGTGCTGGGTATTTGCTACGGCATGCAAACCATGGCCCAGCAGTTGGGCGGGCGCGTGCAAAGCGGCACGATGCGCGAATTCGGCCATGCCAATGTGCGCGCCCACGGCCACACGCAATTGCTTGACGGCATTCAAGACTACGCCACTCCGATGGGCCACGGCATGCTGCAGGTGTGGATGAGCCACGGCGACAAAGTGACCGAACTGCCGCATGGCTTCAAGCTAATGGCCAGCACCGATAGCTGCCCGATAGCAGGCATGGCTGACGAAGATCGTCGTTTTTACGGCGTGCAGTTTCACCCGGAAGTCACCCACACCAAGCGCGGCGCGGCGATTTTGGAGCGCTTTGTACTCGACATCTGTGGCACCAAGGCCGACTGGATCATGGGGGACTACATCTCGGAAGCGGTCGCCAATATCCGCGCGCAAGTGGGTTCGGAAGAGGTCATTTTGGGTCTATCGGGTGGCGTCGATTCCTCGGTGGCCGCCGCGCTGATTCACCGAGCAATCGGCGACCAGCTCACCTGCGTCTTCGTAGACCACGGACTATTGCGCCTGAACGAAGGCGACGCGGTCATGGAAATGTTTGCAGGCAAACTGCACGCCAAAGTGATTCGTGTGAATGCGGCTGATTTGTTTTTGGGCAAGTTAGCGGGCGTGTCCGAGCCGGAAGCCAAACGCAAGATTATTGGCGGCTTGTTTGTCGATGTTTTTAAGGCCGAAGCCGCCAAACTCAAAGCCGGGGAGAGCGCTGCTGGCACCATTGTGAAAGGCGCCACCTTTTTAGCCCAAGGTACGATTTACCCGGACGTGATCGAGTCGGGCGGCGCCAAAAGCAAAAAAGCGGTCACGATTAAGAGCCACCACAACGTGGGCGGCTTGCCGGAGCAGTTGGGCTTGAAATTGCTCGAGCCCCTGCGGGATTTATTTAAGGACGAAGTGCGCGAACTCGGCGTGGCGCTGGGTCTGCCTGCCGCCATGGTCTATCGCCACCCCTTCCCTGGCCCGGGCCTGGGCGTGCGCATATTAGGCGAGGTGAAAGAAGAATACGCGGACCTATTGCGCCGCGCCGATGCCATATTCATCGAAGAATTACGCAATTTTCGCGATGATGACAGCGGCAAAAACTGGTACGAACTGACCAGCCAGGCCTTTGCCGTGTTCCTGCCCGTCAAGAGCGTGGGCGTGATGGGCGATGGCCGCACCTACGACTATGTGGTGGCGCTGCGTGCAGTACAAACCACCGACTTCATGACCGCCGACTGGGCTGAGTTGCCCTATGCCTTGCTGAAAAAAGTATCGGGCCGCATCATCAATGAAGTGCGCGGGATTAACCGGGTGACTTACGACGTTTCTAGCAAACCGCCGGGGACAATTGAATGGGAGTAGTTTTTAACTACTTACTCCTTGGACTATTGCACCGTAATGATTTAGAAAATCGTAGCCCGTTCCGGCACTTGATAAGAAAGAAATCAGATATGAAATTGTTGTTCGCCGCATGCGCCTTGGTGTGTTTCAACTATGTCGCCGCGCAAACCGTGAATCCAATTTTAGTTGAAGTGCAAACCGGAAGAGAGTCCAGAGTT
>CAMBNY010000015.1 GCA_945869165.1 Comamonas sp. lk
AGCGGCGGATTATAGTTAGCGACTCTTATGAGCACTGCACGCATCCCCCCCATCCAATGCCTGCTGACATTCGAGGCCCTGGCCCGCTTGCGCAGCGTCACCCAGGCCTCCGAAGAACTCTGCGTTACGCCCAGCGCCGTCAGCCACCGGGTGCGCCAGTTAGAGCAAATCATCGGCACCAAGCTGTTTGGCCGCGCCGATTTTTCTCTCACCACTGAGGGCAGCGAGTACCTGGCCCATGTACGCGAAGGCCTGTCCACGCTGCAAAAATTCCCCACCTCCAGTGCTGTGCCCGGTAAGCGCAAACTGCGCTTGGCACTTACGCCCACGTTTGCCCGCTCGGTCGTGATCCCGCGCCTGCGTGAATTTACCGAGGCCTACCCGGAAATCGACCTGACCATGCAGGTCAGTATTCCGCTGTTGGACGTGGTGGCCGAAGACGCCGACCTCACGGTGCGCTTTGGCGCCGGGCGCTATGCCGATCTGGAGTACGTCTGCCTGAGCAAAGACGTGGTCACCCCGATGGCGTCGCCCGCTTTTGTGCGCGAGCACGGCCCGTTTGAAACCGCCCACGACCTGGCCAACCAAGCCCTGCTGCGCAGCCCCCTTGAGCCCTGGCGCACCTGGTTTGCCGCGCACCACCTGGACTGGCCCGAACCGGTCGACGGCTCGCAGTTCAACGACATCGGCCTCATGTGCGACGCCGCTGCTGCCGGCATGGGCATTGCCCTGGTGCGGCTCAAGCTGGGCGCCCCCTGGCTGGAAAACGGGTCACTGGTGCGCCTGGGCAGCAGCCCCACGTTTACCGACAACGTGGTCAGCCCCCACGCCCATTACCTGTGCTGGCGCACCGGCATGATGGACCGCTGGGAATGCGCCGCCTTTGCCGAATGGCTCAAGCAAGTACTCGCCTAAGCCACCCCGCCGCAGGCAAAGCGCCGCCTGCCTGACCTTACATCGATCTCATAGGCCTTAGCCCGCGTGCGGGCAGCCTAGGGGAGGCCTGCATAAGTCCGTCATCGCGAGGAGCGCAGCGACGCGGCAGTCCATGCATCCGTCACTGCGAGGAGCGAAGCGACGCGGCAGTCCATGACTAAATGGATTGCTTCGCTGCGCTCGCAATGACGGATTTGGACTTATGCAGAGCTAGCCTAGCTCCCAGCCACCCAGCCACCCAGCCAACCAGCCAACCAGCCACCCAACAGGCTCCAAGCCGACGCGGCGCCGCCGACAGCCCAACTGGTGGCACGATAACTGCTTAAAAGTTAAAAGAAAACCGAATTTATCATTAACCGCAAATTAAACTGTTAAATACAGTTTTATCGAGGCGAACGTCGGTTTTCCGTCATCTTTTACGTTGGAGTATTTCAAAATGAATTTAAGAAATCCGCAAGCTAGCGCCGGGCTGGAGCAGGCGCGCAGTGCGGGGCTTGCCCCATGGGTATGCAGCCTTGCGCTACTGGCCTTCGCGCCCCTATCCCATGCGCAATCGGGCGTGGTGGTGATACAGATTCGCGTCACCGCGCCCACCTGCGCTGTACCGGCGGGGCAGACAAGCGATCCAAGCGCGCTGCCTGTGCAACTAGACCCGCGCTGCCGCATTGCCTCCGTTATCACCCAAACTCCAGCGCCGCAAACTAGCGCCGGCGTGACGGGCACCCAAGGCAATACCGTCGTACAAATAAGCTACCAATAGGTGCTGCGCCTGCCAGCGCGTGCAAGCGCCTCAATCAGCGCTGCATTGCGGCAAACAATCGAGCACGTATCGCCTGAACTTGGCACACGCAAGGGGCAGCAGGCGCATGGGTTCAAACCATAAACCAGCTACTGAAACTGAAATACAAGATAGGCAATGCCTCTAAACCGCCCGGGCGTTATTTGCCCGACGGTGCTTACGCCGGCAGCAGGGACCAACTTGGCAGAACAGTCGACAGAAAGGTTGCCTTGGAGGTTGGCAGAAATCACAAGCGGTTGGTTGTGGCGAACCACCGTACCGGCGCATGCCGTCTGAGCGACTACACCGGAAGCGCCGCCGGCAATACTGTTCAACATACGACTGCTGTCGCTCGGATCCGGATTATCAAATCGCCAAAATACCGAAACCTGCCGCCCGGTAGTATTTCGGCAATTTCGCATATTAACGGTGTAATCCTTGCTGGTATCAGAATTAAGCAAATTCAAACTACTCCAGGTACCAAGGTCTACCGTGCTGGTACTCAGTGAATAGGTGCAATACACGCCTGAGATAAGTTTCAATGTATTTGATCCACTAATCGTGCTTATCGCAGCCCTCTGTACCCCTTGGGTACTTAATGTATCAGCTGATATCGCTGTTCTTATTCTTATACCATTTGATTCGGTCGCACTAATAAAGGTGTTGGGAGGAATGTAGGTATCATTCTGATAAATAGATACTCTATAATCCACAGTGTAGCTACGGCATGATGCGAGGCCATATACTTTAACGTTGAGACCGACGACATCCCCACTAATGGTAGCGCCCGTACAGTCTACAGTAATATAATAATAAAACAGCATTGAATAATAGAGCCCTTCGGGAGTAGCAAAGGTAGACCTGGACGAATACATGAATGTCACTTTTGCAGCGGTGTCAGTACCCTTAAAGCCGCGCAAAACTGTGTTATTGAAATGTGTTGTGTCGTAGGAGGTATTAAATTCAAGCGTAGCATTAGGTGAATTACTGCATCGACTGGTAGGAGCTGCACTCACTGAAGATTCGTATAACAACTTTGGCCCGCCGTTATAAGTTATTTGCCCAAGGCTAATGGTGGTTGGCATGCTTGGAAATACTTCGAAGCCCTGTGGAATACATACTGTCGCGCTGTGGGCTTTGATGCCGCAAAGCGAGGCACACGCCATAAGTAAGAATATAAACAATCTTAGTAAGAGCGTGTCTGGCATTAATGCATCGCGGTATTGGTATGCTGCGAATCGATAATTTGCAAATAGAGAATATGTATTATTCATGATGGTTCAAGAAATTATCTGCACTGCAAGCGGAGTGGAATCAGTCCATTACTATTGGCTTTGGCGTTGCCGTCCACCGCATACTTAGACTCACAGGTCTCCGTCGATTTAACGCCCCATTGCACCTTGAGCGTGCCAGTCGTGTCCTTCACACGCACCAAGGCCCTGCCGCCTTGCCCCGTCACGGCAAGTTCTTCGCCGCTTTTATCAAAAATTTCTGACCCGATGGGGATTGGCTTGTTCGTCTCGCACTTCAGAATAATGGCCTTGTGTTCTTGTGCTTCATCGACCACCGCTTTATTCAGCACATAAGCCGCTTTACAAGATTCTTCGGGTTTATCGCCCCATTTAGCGGTCAGGGTGCCGGCAGGCTCTTTGATTTGTGCTATGGCCCAACTGTTGCGGCCACTGACGCCCACCATATCACCCGCGTCGTTGAACAAATCGGCACCTAATGGGATTTTTATTTCCTCCACTCTGGAAAAAGTAAGCAGAAGCGGGTAGCCCAAGCGTGCTTTATAGGCCAAACGCACCACCGAGCCACTTATCGGAGCCACACTAGCGGAAGTTGAAATCAATTCCAGGTCAAAACTAGAATTTTCGGTATCTAAAAATACCACATTGTCGGCATAGGGATTTAGATTGGAGACAAGGCCATAGCCGTCTCCATTGACGCGCCCCAATTCGCCCTGGGCCTGAATATTTTCTCCGCCAGGCACTTCCAGGATGCCAAATGTATCCCCCACGCTGGGCCCTACCAGCAAACCATTGCGGTGCAGCACGAGGGAGCCAGAGTTTCCAATACTAAATTGGGTTTGCCCCTCACTCGACTGGGATAAGCCGATATTGGAGCTGCCCATCGCGTGGGTAATATCCGATGCAAAACTCGCGCTCGATGCGCCGCCACTCGCCCCATAAGACAGTCCGTACGATGCATAGTCGCTCCAGCGCCCGTTGTAGCCGACGCGCTGTGTGCTGACACCTCCTTCTCTGCCACTCGCCGAAGCCGATAAATTACCACCGCCATGGCCAAGCTTGAGTGGAATAGAGACGCCTAGGTTGGCACTGAGGCTACTTATTGTGGGCGATAAGCCATTATTGTTAATCGATTGATTTAGGCTGGCATACACGCTAAAGCCATCAAACCCACGGGAATAACCGATATTGAAGTTTTGGCTTGCATTGGCCAATTCAGCGGTGTCTTGCGAGGAGTAATATAAAGAAAATGCACCGACGCGCGGAATATTGGTATTAAAGGATAGGCTATTCGTAGCACTTGCGGTATTTAATTTAACAGTCGTGCTGGTTTGGTAAGCAAGCGCAGAAGAGGGGTCAAAGTAGGATGCGGACTGTTGTTGGCGTTGGAATGTAAATTGCCCCAGCTTTCCAATATTGCTATTGAGGCCCAGACGCAGGCTATATCCGGAAGCGCTAATAGGAGCGTTCATTTTGGACAGGGCGACAGAGCCAAACTGACTTCCCCAATTGTTTTCCAAAACAAAGCCGGTAGCGCCGGCCACAAATCTGTCAGATACAAAATAGTCTAGCTCTGGCGTGAAGACTTGGTTCCAGCCGTACCGCACACCGCCCTGTGCCAGGTAAATTTCAGAGCCACTAGGCAGCTGGTATTGCCCCAGCATGATTGAGTAGCGAAAACTTCCGGGATTGAGCCTGCTTCCGACATTGCTATAGGGCAAAAAAAATTGCTCCTGGCCCCCCCCCGCGTCGGTGACGATGACCTCTAAATCGCCCACATTGGAGGGCGGATTGAGTTGATCAAACTCAAAGGGGCCTGGCGGCACGTTTTGCTCTAGAAATACAACACCATTTTGTTTTATTTGCACCCGTGAATTACTGCGTGCAATGCCTTTTACCGCAGGGTTGTAGGTGCGTTCCTCATAGGGATACAGCTGCTGCTCGCTACTCAAGCGCAAGCCGCGGGCGCTAACCCCACCCAAGCTCTGGCTTTGGCTACTCAATTTGCCCAGCATCAAAGTAGCCTTCCAGTCGACAAAAGTACGTTTGATCAAGTAGTCGCCATAGCTCACCGCTACATCGGCATCGCCAGACTTGGAAAAACTCATGCTGCGCCGGATTTGCCAGGGCACGAGGTTAAATCCCGCATTGAGAGACAAAAACTGGGACGATAGGTTGCCGCCAGGAGCAGCGATCTGGAAGGCGCTGGCTGAATAGTTGGCAAATGCGGCATTTTCGCCATAGCTCAGCTCCAAGGTCTCGGGGCCTGCGCCTTGCTTGGCGATAGCAGCCTGCGCCACCGTGAGCGACAGTGCCAGTTCGCTGCTGTCATACTTGTCGCTGGCGCCTTCGATCAGCTCGTGGATAAAAAGACAGGGCGCGCTACGCGGGTTGGCGCTCGCTTGCGCTGCCCCGTGGTCAGAAAGCAGGTCACGCCCTTTGGGCGTATAAAACTTCGCTTTGAGCGGCAGTTTTTTAATATTGACAGCGCTTAAGCAGGCGCGGGCGCTATCCGATCCTTCGACGTCCTTGAACAGCACCTCCATGCTGCCGATATTCTTATTGTTGAGGCTGACCTCCACGCTCAATAAGCCAGCCTGCACTGCCAGGGATTTACCCAGCTTTTTCTTATCCAGGCCGCGAAACATCTGAGGGTCTAAAAAGTCGGTATTGAATTCAACATCCTCCTCCTCCTGTGCATCACCCTGTTGCACCGCTTCAAGCTTGGGGGCCTTGTCTTGGCTTGGGTCCTGCACAGCCATCGCATGCGCGGCACAAGCCACACACGCGATAAAGACAATGGAGGGGGCAAACACGCGCATCGGTATCAATGTTTAATTTACGGATGGGAACTGCTAGCCGCACAATGCTGAACAACTTATTTGGTGAGCGAAATGTTTTTGGTGAAAAACATCTCAGCCCCAAAATCGTTCAGGGAGCTATGGCGAATCTTCATGGCGCTATCGGGCGGCACACTGAGCCCCTCCACCTTGAATTTGACGCGCTCGTTGGGCGCAATCATGGTGCCCCGGCTTAGCTCTATGGGCGAGGCCGTGCCCTCCAAAAACACCGATGGCATGGACATATGAAATAAGCTGGTGTTGTGGGCCTCGATTTCAAAGGGCTCTTTGGTAGAAGTCCAGCGCCACACCGTGGTTTCAGGTGCATTGGGCACCATGCCGTTCATCGCCTTGGGGCGAAAGAAAAGTTTCACCCGGGTACGCACCGCAAAGGACAAAGAGGAGGGTTCATTGCTTTTGGGCGGAACCTCCAGCATATTGAACCAGTAGAGCTTCTCTTGCTTCAGGTTCTCGTTTTCGCCGATGTACACCATGCGTACTTGCTGCTTTTTCCCGGGCCCGATCTTGGCCAGTGGTGGGTTCAAGATAAAGGGCACACCGCTGCTGCTGGCGGTTGCGTCGATGTTGTCTTCGTCGATCCAGATCTGCACCAAGGTGGCTACTTTCTCATCGACATTGCCCAACTTGACGTTCACTTCGCGTTGGCTCTCGTTGTAAACAATGCGGGTACCCTCAATAACCACCGCGGCCTGGGTGGACACCAGGCCGCCAAAAAACGCAGCCGCGCAAATGGCCCTGGAAATGCCTTGCCTGTATTTTTTAAGCTCTACTTTTCTCATCTTTTCTCCCGTTTAAATTGGCGCTCTAGCGCAGTGTCCGCGTCGCTGTATCCGATATGCGTTGGCTAAGTGGGTGTCAGTTCAGTGCCACGACAAAAGGCAAGGTGACAAAGTAGTCACCAGGGCGGATATCCTGCCCCTCGGCAGCGGAAACCGTATAGCGGATCGCAAAGTTCAGTTTTTCATCGGCTGCACTGGGTGCCGAGTTCATCCGACTGGCGGTGCGCGTGAAGTCCACAGCAGTATTGCTATCGGGGTTGACGACGGTACTTTGTGTCCAGTCGTTGTTAAAAAGAATGAGCTCAACCTTTAAGTTGGGGGTGCGCACCGGCTGCCTGTCCATACGGGCCGGATCCAAGATGCTCTTGTTTTGCGAATTGCGGTCAAATTGAATGGCCGACAATTTATTCGTGTGCAAGCAGTTTTCACCGACATCGCCCAGGTAGCGCACGCTAATAGAAAAATAGGCGATGCCCGAAACGCTGTTGGCCCGCTGCGCATTGGGGGTGGTCCGTATCGTCTCGGTGGGCTTGCCGTCATTGACAGAGGCCGCGAGCGTGCAGGAGCCAGACTTGACGGCGCCCACAATCGCCAAGGTCACAAAGTTGGCGGTCTCGTCGTTTTGCAAGGCCCAGGCGTGGCCTAGCACGAGTGACAGGCCTAGCAGCAAAAGGCTGCGGCAACACTGTTGAAGGTATGTGCAAAAGTACATGCGTTTAAAAAATACGACTAAGGGTATTGAAGAAAAATAGAGGTAGCGGTCTAGGCCGCTGTTTTGCCCACCGGGCTAAGAAGGCTGGCGCGGGGGCGAAGCTCCCGCGCCAGCAGTCATACCCCATGCCAATGCAAGGTCCACACCCGTGCGTCTCATGCAATGCCCGTAGCTCGGGCTTGATAAAGACGGGCACATGTACAGACCCCACACGGCTTGGCGCACTTAAAACACGGCGTAGCTAACCGTGACGCTGGCGCTAAGAGAGCCAGAGGTAATTGCTGAATTTGCGGCTAAAGTCTTAACCATTCCTACGCCGAAGGTTTGCGTCGCGGTCATGGCTGCCGCGTCCAAACCGGTTTGCGCACTGGTGTTGTTGGCCCCCGCGTACCTCACACCTAATCCGGATGCGGGGTAGCTGCTGATAGCCCGGACTAAGTTAGAACCAGCAGCATCGTACGAGCTCAACTCCAAGCCAAACCCTGCCGCGCCCCCGGTAACCGGGAGGAACGCACGGCCGCCAATGCTGGTGTCCACAGTGCCAGCCGTTGAAAAAGCGGTGTTCCAAGTACCTGGGATGCCACAGGTGCCAGACCCTCCGCTGCTGCTGGCCAGGCCTACGGTGAATTTCGTCACACCACCCAAAGCGCCCCCTCGGCTTGCGTTTGTCGTGGTGACGTTATTTTGAACCGTAGGTATCGCGAAAGTGTGTGTTGTGTTTCCGGTGCCGCCGCCAGAAGCGCCCGAACCGGTAGCGATTTTCACAAAGCAGGTGGTGAGCGTCACACTACCCGTAAGCGTCACCGTGGACGCGTTCTGTGCCTGGGCTTGGCCGGTATAGCCCATCGCTATAAGCGCCAGCACAGACCAAGTCAAGCCCCATTTACTTTGGGCAGAGCTATTGAAATGATTCATCATTTTTCCTATATTTAATCCGTTGATATTGCAAAGTTGTTACCAGCTTTTAGTCAATACAAAAGAACCCTGGCACTTTGGGCGCACTCCATGCATAGCCGCGATAGCGCTGCCTGGCCAGCGTGCGCAATTGAGGTTTCGTGGGGTGGGTTCTTTTGCAGAATATCCAGCTGGCAGGCAATTAAAACAATGCGTAGCTGACAGTGACAATACCGGCGATGGCGCCTGCGGTAAGCGCAGTGTTTGCCGCTGCTGTCTTGACCAAGGCCACGCCGAAGGTTTGCGTTTTGTCTGGCGCGACCGAAGCTAGACCGGTCTGTGAGCTTGTGTTTGACGCAGCATAGGTCGGAGCTACATAGCTGCTGATAGCCTGCACTTGGGTCGCACCATCTGCGCCAAAGGAGTACAACTCCAGCGCGGCACCCGTTCCACCTCCAGCAGAAAGGGGAAGGAACTGCCGGCCGGACACGCTGGTAATTGGCGTAGCCGTCGAAAAAGCGGTGTTCCAAGTGCTTGGCCCTGTGCAACCGGCGACAGTAGATCCGCTAGATGCGGCCAGACCGACGGTAAATTTAGAGATGGGTGACAAAACAACGCCTGGCGCAGCTGAAGTTGTGGCATTCGTACTTACCACGGTAGGTGCCTTAATCGATGCGGTAGTCCCGCTGGTGCCAGTACCAGCGTCACCTGTTCCGGCCGCTATTCTTAAAAAGCAAGACGTGGTTTGGACGGTGCCAGTAATGGTCAAGGTCGCATCGTTTGCCTGCGCATACACGGCTTGGCTGCCCGCAAGCGCCGCTAAGGCCAAGTAGGCCACGCGGGTGTTGCGCGTCATTTTTGTAGATAGTGTTTTCATAAATCCTCCGTTGAATAAATACCAATAAGATAAAGAAGCTGCACCTATGAGCAGGTGGGCTCCATGCTTGTGACAGCGCCTCGAATTTACCACTAAATTAAAAATGATTATCTTAATAAAATTAAAAAATAATAAAAAATTAGTTAAATAAATGATATTTATCACTCCTTTGGGGGAAATTTGTGAAAAACCAGGCTGGCGTTGTTGTATGGACGCACACCACAACACGGTCTGGTGTTCTCCGCAGGGGGCCTGGGGCCCTAGTTGTCATCGGCCTTTGGCGTGCTGGCAGGGACTCAGCGCATTGCCATGGGCCGCAGACAGCCCGCTGCGCACGCCTTGTGCCCAAGGGGCTGGGGATTTCACGCTGCTTTGCAAGTTTCTTCATGACCAGGGCGAGCGCCCTGCGCTAGAGTGCAGGCCATGAATGCCCCCTTAAACCTCGGCTCCCAAGACGCCCTGGCCCGCGCCGCCTTGCAGGCGCAAGTGGTGCAGGCCCTGGGCCGCGATCTGCCGCCGCACGCCTTGCTCTACCAGGCCGAAGACACCACGCCTTACGAATGCGACGGCCTGACCGCCTACCGCCAGCGCCCGCTGGTGGTTGCCCTGCCCGAGACCGAGGCGCAGGTGCAGGCGGTGCTGCGCAGCTGCCATGCGCTGGGCGTGCCGGTGGTGGCGCGCGGGGCGGGCACGGGCTTGTCCGGCGGCGCGATGCCCCATGCCCAGGGCGTCACGCTGTCTTTGGCCAAGTTCAACAAAATACTCAAAGTAGACCCGCTGGCGCGCACCGCCCGGGTGCAATGCGGCGTGCGCAACTTGGCTATCAGCGAAGCGGCTGCGCCGCACGGCCTGTATTACGCGCCAGACCCGAGCAGCCAGATCGCCTGCACCATCGGCGGCAATGTAGCCGAAAACTCCGGCGGCGTGCATTGCCTGAAATACGGCCTGACGCTGCACAACGTCTTGCAAGTGCGTGGCTTTACCGCGCAAGGCGAGCCCATCACTTTTGGCAGCCAGGCGCTGGATGCGCCGGGCTACGATTTGCTCAGCCTGGCCGTGGGCAGCGAAGGCATGCTGGCCGTCACGCTGGAGGTGCTGGTCAAGCTGGTGCCCAAGCCGCAACTGGCGCGCTGCATCATGGCCAGCTTTGACGATGTGCGCAAAGCCGGGGACGCGGTGGCCGCCGTCATCGCCGCAGGCATCATCCCCGCGGGCCTGGAGATGATGGACAAGCCCATGACCGCTGCGGTAGAAGCCTTTGTGCACGCCGGCTACGACCTGAACGCCGCCGCCATCTTGCTGTGCGAAAGCGACGGCACGCCAGAGGAAGTGGAAGAAGAAATAGCGCGCATGAGCGCGGTGCTGAGCCGCCATGGCGCTACCGCCATTGCCGTGAGCCAAAGCGAGGCCGAGCGCCTGCGCTTTTGGAGTGGCCGCAAAAACGCCTTCCCTGCCAGCGGCCGCATCAGCCCGGACTACATGTGCATGGACAGCACCATCCCGCGCAAGCGCTTGGCCGATATCTTGCTGGCGATTGCCGAGATGGAAAAGAAGTATCAATTGCGCTGCGCCAATGTGTTCCACGCGGGCGACGGCAATTTGCACCCACTCATCTTGTTTGACGCGAACGATGCGGACCAATTGCGCCGCTGCGAGCTGTTTGGCGCCGACATTTTGGAAACCAGCGTCGCCATGGGCGGCACCGTCACCGGCGAGCACGGCGTGGGCGTAGAAAAACTCAACTCCATGTGCGTGCAGTTCAGCGCTGCCGAAAACGCGCAGATGTTTGCCGTTAAGCGCGCCTTTGACCCGCAAGGCCTGCTTAACCCCGGCAAGGTGATTCCCACCCTGCAACGCTGCGCCGAATACGGCAAAGAGCTGGTGCGCGGCGGCAAGCTCAAACACCCGGATTTGCCGCGTTTTTAAGTTTGCAAAAAGTCATGGATTGCCACGGCCTGCGGCCTTGCAATGACGGGTATGGGCTTATGCAGACCTTCCTTAAGCATGGCCATCGCGGGGCATTTTGGATTCGCCTTGGCCCGGTGAAAGGGCGCGTTTCGCTGGGACAAAAGGCCTGCCAGAGTTGCTAGCTAGGATTGCGTGACAATTGCGCCTCGCAAGGCCAAGGTACAGACCCTCAGGCCGCGTTGGACCCCGCGCTCGGATTTAACAAAAAGGAGACCCCACTGTGACCCATTTGCAAACCCTTTCCCCCCAGCCTCTAGACCGTCGTACCCTGTTGCAAGCGGTTGCCGCAGGCGCGGCAGGCCTGGCCTTCCCCGCCTGGTCGCAGGCTGCCTGGCCGGCCAAACCGGTGACCCTGGTCGTGCCCTTTCCCGCTGGTGGTGGTACTGATGCCTTTGCGCGCCCCATGTCGGCCCAGTTTGCGCGCCTGACCGAAAAGCAGCTGATCATTGACAACAAAGGCGGTGCCGGTGGCACGCTGGGCGCCGGTGTCGCGGCCAAAGCAGCGCCTGACGGCTACACCTTGTTTATGGGTGCGGTACACCACACCATCGCGCCCAGCATGTACCCCAAGCTCGACTATGACTTAGAGCGCGACTTTGTGCCCCTCATCTTGGTGGCCGCCGTGCCGCAGGTCTTGGTGATCAACCCGAAAAAAGTGCCCGCCGCCAATTACGCGGAATTTCTGGCCTTTGTGCGCAAAAACCCCGGCAGGCTTAACTACGGCTCGGCCGGTGGCGGCACCTCGCACCACCTCGCTGGTGAATTGTTTAAATTGCAGACCAACACCTTTATTACCCACATCCCTTACCGGGGCGCGGGCCCGGCGCTGCAAGACCTGATTGCTGGCAATGTGGACATGATGTTCGACGGTTTGGGCTCATCGGCGGCGCATATCAAGGGCGGGCGTATCAAGGCCTTGATGGTCTCGGGCACCAAGCGCAACCCGGCTTTCCCGGATGTGCCTTGCTCCACCGAGCTGGGCCTGCCCGAGTACACCGTTAGCACCTGGTATGGCGTCTGGGCGCCCAAAGCCACACCGGCCGACATCCAGGCCCGTGCGATAGAAGAAATACGCCGCGCTTGCCAGACCGACGAAGCCAAACTCACCTGGTCCAACCAGGGCGCGGATTTCCCCAATCTGGCGGGTGCGCAGTTCGACGGTTTCATTAAAGGCGAACTGGCGAAGTGGTCCAAGGTGGTGAAGGCCTCAGGCGCCAAGCTGGACTAATTTCTACGAAAGAAGCTCTGCAACCGCCCAAACCCGTCATTGCATCAGCCCAAACCCGTCATTGCGAACGTAGTGAAGCAATCCATTTGTGCTAGCTAATCCACCACTGATGGATCGCCGCGTCGCTGCGCTCCTCGCGATGACGGACTTATGCAGATGGTTTTTAAAGGGGCAGCCGCCTGAGTGGCTGCCCGGTTTGCGCCGGTCACCGACATAGCACGCGTTTACCCATGTCCCAACACAATCTTTTTGCCGCGCTGCGCGCAGGCTTCCCGCGCGAACTGGACCAAACGGCGGTGCAGACCGAAACCGGCCTGCATTACTCGTGGCGCGACTTAGACCGCGCCACCGCCATGCTGGCTAATTTGTTGCAATCGCTGGGTTTGCCCGCAGGCAGCCGTATCGCCGCGCATGTGGATAAATCGGTAGAAGCCATGCTGCTCTACCTGGCAAGCTTGCGCGCAGGCTATGTCTATTTGCCTTTGAATGTGGCTTACCAAAGCGCCGAGTTGCAGTATTTTTTAGCTAATGCTGAACCAGCCGTTTTGGTCTGCAGCCCGCGCGACTTTGGCTGGGCCAGCAAGCTGGCTTTTCAGGCCGGCACGCAGTATGTGTTTACCCTGGACGACCAGCGCCAAGGCAGCTTGCTAGAGCGCGCTGCGCAGCACAGCGATGTGCACACTATCGCGCCATGTAATGCGGATGATCTAGCGGCCATGGTCTATACCAGTGGCACCACGGGCCGAAGCAAAGGCGCCATGCTCAGCCACGGCAATTTGCTCTCCAACGCCAAGGTGTTGAAAGACTATTGGGGCTGGACGAAAAAAGGAGGGCCGCAGGGCCGTGGCGATGTGCTCATCCATTGCCTGCCTATCTTCCATGTACACGGCCTGTTTGTGGCCCTGCATGGTGCGCTGCTCAATGGCAGCAAAATGATTTGGATGGCGCGCTTTGACCCCAAGCAGGTGCTGGCCTTTTTGCCGCAAGCCACTGTATTTATGGGCGTGCCGACTTTGTATGTGCGCTTGCTGGGCGAAACCGGGCTTACGCCGCAGGCTTGCGCGAACATGCGTTTGTTTGTGGCAGGCTCTGCGCCTTTGCTACTCGAGACTTTCCAGGACTGGACGACGCGCACCGGCCACACGATTTTGGAGCGCTACGGCATGAGCGAAACCGTGATGCTCAGCTCCAACCCCTATGCGCCTGACGCGCGCCATGGTGGCCAGTCCGAGCGGCGTGGCGGCACCGTGGGCTTTGCGCTTCCCGGCGTGCAATTGCGCCTTAGCAGCGGCGAAGGCAAAGCCTGCGCCGTGGGCGAGGTGGGCAACATCGAAGTGCGCGGGCCCAATGTGTTTAGCGGCTACTGGCGCATGCCCGAAAAAACCGCCGAAGAATTTACCGCCGACGGCTTTTTCAAAACCGGCGACGTGGGCATGGTGGATGCGCGCGGCTATGTCAGCATCGTGGGCCGCAGCAAAGACCTGATCATCAGCGGCGGCTACAACGTCTATCCCGCCGAGATCGAGGGCTATATCAACGCCATGCCTGGCGTGGCAGAAAGCGCGCTAGTCGGTGTGCCGCACCCGGACTTTGGCGAAGTCGGCGTGGCCGTGGTGATTGCCAAGCCCGGCGCCACGCCCGATGCCGATGGCATCGTCAAAGCGCTCAAAGCAAACCTGGCGAATTTCAAAATCCCCAAACGCTGCTTTGTACTGCCCGAGTTGCCACGCAATGCCATGGGCAAGGTGCAAAAAAATCTGCTGCGCCAGCAATATCACAAGCTGTTTACCGCCTAAGCTGCTGCCCATGCGCCAAGCTATACAAAACCTCGAAGAATCCAAAATCCGCGAAGTCGCCAACGCCGGCATGGGTCGCAGCGATGTGCTGGCCTTTTGGTTCGGCGAGAGCGATGAAGTCACCCCCGAATTCATCCGCCAGGCGGCTATCGAATCGCTGCAATCGGGCGAAACCTTTTACAGCCACAACCTGGGTTTGCCCGCGCTGCGCGAAGCGGTGGCGCAGGCCATGGCCGCCAAGCACTCCGGTGCGCCGGGCAGCGCGCCGATTGGCCCCGAGCGCATCGCCATCACATCGGGTGGCGTCAACGCACTGATGTTGGCGGTACAAGCGGTGGTCGATGCGGGCGACGACGTGGTAGCCGTCACCCCGGTGTGGCCCAACCTGACGGCGCAGCCGCTGATCATGGGCGCGCGCGTGCGCACGGTGCCCTTGCGCCCGCAAGCCGGGGCCTGGACTTTGGACATGGACGCTTTGCTCGCCGCCATCACGCCGGCGACCAAGCTGCTGATCGTCAACGCGCCCAACAACCCCACCGGCTGGACCTTAAGCCGCGAAGAGCAAAGCGCCATATTGGCGCACTGCCGCCGCACCAGCACCTGGATCCTGGCCGACGAGGTGTATGAAAACCTGTATTTCGCGCCCTCGGCCAACGCTTGCGCACCTAGCTATTTAGACATCGCCGAACCCGAAGACAAGCTCTTGGTGGCGCATAGTTTTTCTAAAAGTTATTTGATGACCGGCTGGCGTTTGGGCTGGCTGGTCATGCCGCCGTCTATGACAGGGGCCATGAGCAAATTGATTGAATTTAATACCTCGTGCGCCAGCGTGTTTACCCAGCGTGCGGCGCTGGTGGCTTTGCAGCGGCGCGATGAAGTCACGCCGCGCGTGGTGCGCCATTTGCAAGCCTGCCGCGACACGCTGGTGCCTGCGCTGCAAACCATCCCCGGCCTGCAAGTAGCCAGCCCACTGGGCGGCATGTACGCGTTTTTTGAGTTGCCCGGCCACCCGGATTCATTGGCCACCGCCAAGCGCTTGGTGGCCGAAGCCGGCCTAGGCTTGGCACCGGGCGCCGCCTTCGCGCCCGAGGCCGGTAGCTGGCTGCGCTGGTGCTTTGCTTCCAAAGACTTAGGTCGCCTGACCCAGGGTGTAGAGCGGCTGCGGGGCTGGTTGGGCACGGCCACGCCGCGTTGAGCGCAAGCGTTTGGAGCTTCAGTAAGGTCCGCTGAAGTTCAAGTCCGTCGCCCTAAGGACGACGCCAATTAGCCCGTCATCCTATGCTTGGGCTTGCGAAGCCGCAGGCACTTGGGCCGTCATTGCGAGGCCGCAGGCCGCGGCAATCCATGGTTTTTGCTTTGACGCAAGTGCCTTCATTCCAGCATGGACTGCCGCGTCGCTTCGCTCCTCGCAGTGACGTCATTGCGAAGCCGCAGGCACTTGGGCCGTCATTGCGAGGCCGCAGGCCGCGGCAATCCATGGCTTCATGCTTTGGCGAAAGTGCCTTCATTCCAGCATGGACTGCCGCGTCGCTTCGCTCCTCGCAGTGACTGGCATCGCGGACCCGCCTTATTCGTTTACCAGCTATCGACCATGCCGCCGCGCAAGGGGCGGGTTTGCCCGGCAGCCAGCGCTCTGCAGAGCCAGGCGCGGGTGTCGGCGGGGTCGATCACGGCGTCTAGCTCCAGGCTAGCGGCCATGTTCATGGCGCTGCCGTTGTCCACCTGTTGGGCCAGCAGCTGGGCAAACAAGGCCTCGCGCTGCGCGCCTTCGGGCTGGGCCTCCAACTCTTTCTTGAATCCCAGGCGCACTGCACCTTCCAGGCCCATGGCGCCGAACTCGCCGCTGGGCCAGGCGATGGTGCACAGCGGCGCATGAAAGCCGCCCGCCGCCATGGCCATAGCGCCCAGGCCATAGCCTTTGCGCAGCACTACGCTCATGAAGGGCACGCGCAAATGCGCAGCGGCAATAAACATACGGCTGACATGGCGCACTTGGGCGTGGGTTTCGATCTCGGGCCCGACCATAAAGCCTGGCGTGTCCACCAAACTGAGTAGCGGTAGGCCGTGCGCATTGCACAGTTGCATAAAGCGCGCAGCTTTGTCGGCTGCGTCGGCGTCGATAGCGCCGCCCAAATGCAGCGGGTTGTTGGCGATGCAGCCCAGCGCGCGGCCTTCAATGCGCAAGAGCGCGGTGTGAATGCCCGCGCCAAAACCGGCGCGCAGCATCAGTACGCTGCCGGTATCGGCGATGCCTTCGATAGCGGCGCGGCTGTCGTAGACGCGCAAGCGGTTTTCGGGGACTAGATCACGCAGGCGCAGCGCGTCGGGGGCTTGCCAGTTGTCGGCTGCGCTCGCTGCGTTAAAGAAGCCCAGGTAGTGCTTAGCCGCTACCACCGCTTGCGCTTCGTCTTCTACCAAGATATCGATCACGCCGTTGGCATGCTGCACCGCGCTGGGGCCAATCGCCTCGGGCGGATACACGCCCAGGCCACCGCCTTCGACCATGGCCGGGCCGCCCATGCCGATATTGCTGGCGCGCGTGGCGATGATGACATCGCAGCAACCCAGCAGCGCCGCGTTACCGGCAAAGCAGCGCCCGGTGGTAATGCCGATGACGGGCACCTGGCCGTTGAGCCGCGCAAAGCTGGCAAAGGTGGCGACATGCAAACCGGCCAGGATGGGCATGTCTACATCGCCCGGCCGCCCGCCGCCGCCTTCGGCAAACAAGATGACCGGTAGCTTGTTTTCCAGCGCAATGCCCAGCATGCGGTCGGTCTTTTGGTGGTTGCGCATGCCTTGGGTGCCGGCCAGCACGGTGGCGTCGTAGGCCATGACCACGCAGGCCTGGCCCTTAACCGTGGCGGTGCCGCAAACCATACCGTCGCCGGGCGTGTTGCGCATCAGGTCTTCGGCGCTGCGGCGCTTGCTTTGCGCGGCTACCGCGAGCGCGCCGTATTCGGAAAAGCTGCCCGCGTCGATGAGATCGGCGATGTTTTCGCGGGCGCTGCGCAGCCCCAGCCCATGGCGCTTGGCCATGGCTTCGGGGCGGCTAGCGTCCAGGGTGAATGCGTGGCGCGCTTGCACCGCTGCTAGGTCGGGGCGGGCTGGCGCAGCCGCGTGCGCCGACCCGTCGCTCGGGCCGGTTTCTAGGTTGGAGGAGGCGTGAGGCAGGGTATGCGTAAGTCCGTCATCGCGAGGAGCGTAGCGACGCGGCGATCCATAAGTGCTTGATTCGCTGTACAAAATGGATTGCTTCGCTGCGCTCGCAATGACGGGATTGGACGTCTGCAGCGCTTCCTTAACGTTTGGGATGGGGCTCATTGTTTCAGCGGCAGCGCGCACTGCGCCAGGAGAACTGAGGGCCAAGCCCGCCGAGGCTTGCGCCGCCGGTAGCTGCGCCTGCACCCGTTCTGGCTGCGCTTTGGCTATGTCCAACCGCACCAGCACATCGCCCGCTTGCACCGTGTCGCCTGCTGCGCAAAAAAGCTCGCGTACCTGGCCTGCGCCCGGCGCGCAAATTTCGTGTTCCATTTTCATGGCTTCGAGCACCAGCAGCAACTGGCCTTGCTGCACCGCGTCGCCCGGCTTAACCAGCAGTTGAACAATATGGGCTTGTAGGGGGGAGCGCAGTTCGGTCATGGCCTGGGTCATCGTGCTGGAAATCGGTGGGGCATGGCGGCATGAGGGCCGGTTATGCTCGTGTACAAAGGCGCCATCGTGGCGCCACATGGACCGGATTGTCCGGTAGAAATGGTGTGTCGCGTGTCTCCTGATGAACTAGTCCCCTTGGTTGAACTCACACGCGGCGGGCATAGCGAGTGTTTGCACTTTGGCGCGATAGCGGTGGTCAATAAGCATGGCGCGGTGCTGGCGCATGCGGGCAATCCGCAGTTTGTGAGCTTCACCCGTTCTACGCTCAAAGTCTTGCAGGCCTTGCCTTTGCTGCAGTCGGGCGCGGCCAAAGCCTTGGGCTTGTCGCAATCCGAATTGGCCTTGCTCTGCGCCAGCCACAACGGCGAGCCCATGCATGTGCAAACCGCCGAGTCGATTCTGGCCAAGGCCGGGCAAGACTACCGCGTGCTGCGTTGCGGCTGCCATGTGCCGGGCTTGTTCACCCTGCTGGACAAAGCGCCGCCTGAAGGCTTGGTCTATGACGAGCGCCACCACAATTGCAGCGGCAAGCACGCAGGCTTTGTGGCGCTGTGCGTGCAGCAGGGCTGGCCGGTAGCGAACTACACCGAGCCCACGCATCCTTTGCAGCGTGCGGTACGCACTGCGGTGGCGCGCGCAGTCGGCATGAACGAAGAGGATATGCCCATGGGCATAGACGGCTGCTCCGCGCCCAATTACGCCATGCCGCTGGCCCACTTGGCCCACGGTTATGCGCGCCTGGCCACTGGCGCTGCCGATACCGAATTTGGCGACAGCTTTGCACTGCTGGGCGAGGCCATGACAGCGTACCCGGACTTGGTGAGCGGCACCGGTCGCAATGACCTTGCCTTTATGCGCGCCGGGCGCGGCGACTGGATCAGCAAGATAGGCGCGGATGGCGTGCAAGTCATGGCCAGTAAAAGCCGGGGCGAGGCTTTTGCGATCAAGATTAGTGACGGGAATAAACCGGCTTTGTTTGCGGCCACCTTTGCGGTGCTGGAGCAGTTGGGGTGGATGGATGAGGGGCAGGCTGCCGAGCTTGATAGCTGGCGCGGGGCCGAGATTTTGAGTGCACGGGGTGTGGTTGTGGGGGCACGGAGGGCTTGCTTTGCGTTGCAAAGGCGGGCTTTTTTCCCCGCTTCCCCCCCGCCCCTTCACCCCCGCCGGGGTGAAGGGGAGCTTTAACAGCCAATTTGGTTTTTTTGGGCCGGATGCGGGTGTTGGTGCGGGAGGTTGCGGTGCGGGTTGGTTAGCCCAGATTGGTGAACGTCGCAGTCGTAGTTAACGCGTATTGACTTGGCGCGGCAGCGGCAGCAGCGCGCGCGCTGCGCGCCGCGTGACTGCAAGCGTGTGCAAGGTGAGCGCAGCGAACGAGCACACGCGGCCCCCGCTGCCATTGGCCGTGCTGAGCAACGCAGCGGCGACCGGATCAGGGCGGGCGCTTGTCTGAGCGTAGCGAGTTTGCGCCCGACCCCGGGCGGCGCGAGTAGCGCAAGGTAGCCCGCAGGGCCACGGCCTTTGGCTCGCCTTTCTTTTGCTTACTTTTCTTTGGCGAAGCAAAGAAAAGTGAGGCCGGCGGCAGGCCAAATCTAGGCACAAAAAATCATCTTTTCTTTGCTTACCTTCTTTGGCGAAGCCAAAGTAAAGTAACTCGGCCTACAGGCCGAAACCTGTACCCAAAACCTCGGCCAGCAAGGCCGAAAACTTGCGCTTAACTTAAGACTTGCGGATACCTAGCCCGCCGCTCTAAATCATCCAAATCCATATGGTTACGCATATATTGATTCGTCGCATCCACTAGCGGCTGGTGATCCCAAGATGTGCGTTTACCTTTGGCCAGCGCGCTGCCCACTAAGCGCCGCCGCCGTTGACTGGCCAGCACCTGCGCGTGCAGCGCGGGTATGTCCCAGCGCGCAGCCACTTCTTGCATAAAGCTGTGCAGCGTGTCCGCATGGGCCGTATCACCGGCCAGGTTGTGTAGCTCCTGCGGGTCATCGGGCAAGCGATACAGCAGGCAAATATCGTCTTGGCTGTAGATAAATTTCCAGGGGCCGCGCCGGATCATGAAGAGCGGCGTCTTGCTGCCCTCGGCCATGTATTCGCCTATCACTTCGTCGTGTCCACCATTGCCTTGCAAATGGGGTACCAAAGAGCGCCCGTCCAGATGCAATTGCGCATCGACCGCACCACCGGCCAAGGCGACAAAGGTAGGTAGCAGATCAATGGTGGACACGCTGTGCGCCACTTTGCGTGGCGCAAAGCGTGCGGGCGCGTGGATGATGAGGGGCACGCGGGCGGCCATCTCAAACCAGTGCATCTTGTACCAAAGTCCGCGCTCGCCCAGCATGTCGCCGTGGTCGCCCGAAAAGACCACGATGGTGTCCTCGGCCAGGCCGCAGGCGTTGAGTGTCTTCAGCAATTCGCCTACCTTGCTGTCCACATAGGTGCAGGCGCCAAAGTAGGCGCGGCGGGCGCGTGCAATCGCTTCAGCGGCCAAGGGCTTGTCCCATAAATCCATCACTTTGAGCAGGCGTTGGGAATGTGCGTCTTGCGCATCTTGCGCAATCGTGTGGCTTGGCATGGGAATGTCCACGCCTTCGTACAGATCCCAAAACTCGGCGGGGATGGTGTAGGGGTCGTGCGGGTGCGTCATGGACACCGTCAGGCAAAAAGGCTGGGCCGGGGTGTTGCGCACATGGTCATACAGGTATTGACGCGCTTTGAACACCACCTCCTCGTCAAAGTCCAGTTGGTTGGTGCGCACGCAGGGGCCTGCTTGCAGCACCGAGGACATATTGTGGTACCAGCTAGGCCGCGTTTCCAATGCGTCCCAGTTCACCGTCCAGCCGTAATCGGCGGGGTAGATGTCGCTGGTCAGGCGCTCTTCGTAGCCGTGTAGCTGGTCAGGCCCGCAAAAATGCATCTTGCCCGAAAGGGCAGTGTGGTAACCCAGATTGCGCAGGTAGTGCGCATAGGTGGGAATGTCGGCAGCCAAATCGGCCGCGTTGTCGTAGCCGCCTATGCGCGAGGGCAACTGCCCGGTCACCAGGCTAAAGCGCGAGGGCGCGCACAAGGGGCTGTTGCAGTAGGCCGAGTCAAACACCACCCCCTCGCGGGCCAGACGGCTCAGGTGCGGCATCTGGATCTTGGACGCCGGGTCGTGCAGCGGCAGCAAGGGCGCAGCCATCTGGTCGGTCATGATGAACAGGATATTGGGTTGCTTGGGCGAGGTGCGCATGGTGCGATGGGGCTAGGCTGAAAAGCGCTGATGGTAGCTTGCGTGCCAGCCCTTAAGGGCGCTGCGCAAAAAGTCCAAATCCGTCATTGCAAGTGCAGCTAAGGAAGGTCTGCAAAAGGCCGTCATCGCGAGGAGCGCAGCGACGCGGCGATCCATAAGTGATTGATTGGCAAGCAATAATGGATTGCTTCGCTGCGCTCGCAATGACGGGTTTTGACTTATGCAGAGGTTCCCTAGGGAAGCTCTGCACAAGTCCAAACCTGTGACAGCGAGGCCGCAGGCCGTGGCAATCCATGTATGCGCGCATTTGCGTGCTTATGCACCGCACCGCGATGGACTGCCGCGTCGCTACGCAGTGACGGGCTTATGCAGACCTTTACTCGCTTCGGGACTTTGATGCCCGTGGTGGCTTCTTACCACCACTGCTGCTGGGCCAAAAATGACTGCGCCACCGCGCTGTAAGGCCACTGCTGCCATTCGGATGCTGCAAACCGCCGGTCTGACAAGGGCGCGTCTGCTGGTTTTTTCATGGGAGACATTCAATGCGCCTGGCGTTTGCCAAAGCCCATGCGCGACAGAAGCCTGTCCTTCAGCACGACTTGGTGGTAGAGCGCACCCGCCACATGCACGACAACCTGAATCATCAACAAGGTCGCTATCACGCCGTGCACCAGGCGCGCTGGGTAGACGGCAAAGCTCTCGGGCAAGGGCGCACCGCTGCCGCCAAAAATGATCTCTGGCAATCCGGCCTGCAAGGCCGTGGCCATGCCGTCTTTGAAGGTTTCGGTCATGCGCAGGGGCGGCTCTTTGGCCGTGGCAATGGTTGTGGCCAGGCACAGGGCTAGTAGTAAACATGGGGCAAACAGGGCGCGCATATCGAACGAGGATAGCCGCATCACACCCACCAGCCTAAATGGCTGCGAGGCTGCGTGAATACTGCAAGGAAAACGTTTCCAACCTGAACGATGCGAGCCCTCAAAACCTCTCCATATAAGGCCGTAAATCCAGCTCATGCGTCCAGGCGTCGCGGGGTTGTTGGTGCAGCATCCAGTAGGCGTCGGCGATGTGGTCGGGGTTGAGAATGCCGTCTTGCGCTTTGAGGGCATAGCGTTCGGGGAACAGGGTGCGGATGAATTCGGTGTCAATGGCGCCGTCGATGATGGTGTGGGCTACGTGCACGCCCAGCGGCCACAGTTCGCGGGCCATGCTTTGGGCCAGGGCGCGCAAGGCCATCTTGCCGCCCGAAAAGCCCGCAAAGTTGGCGCTGCCGCGCAGCGAGGCGGTGGCACCGGTAAAGATGATGCTGCCCTTGTGTGCGACGCCCTGCCCGCTCGCGGGATCGGCGCCCCCCACGGCGTCTGGCCGCGCCACCATGCGCTTGGCTACTTCGCGCCCGGTCAGGAAACCGGCCAGGCAGGCCATTTCCCACATCTTGGTGTAGCGGCGCGCGGTCTCGGTCAGGATGCTGTTGGGTGAGTTGGCGCCGATGTTGAACACCAGCACCTCAATTGGCCCGATCTGCGTTTCGATGTGCTCTACCAGCGCAATCACATCGTCTTCTTTGCGCGCATCCGAGCCAAAGCCGTGGGCGATGCCGCCTGCGGCGCGGATGTCTTCCAGCAGCGGCTGCAGTTTGTCTAATGTGCGCCGGGTGGCGCAGACGGTGTAGCCCTCGCGGGCAAAGCGGCGGGCCACGGCGCCGCCGGTAGCATCACCCGCGCCTATCACTAAACATACTTTGGCTTGTGCCATTTTGCAGCCCTCAAGCACGGGGCGGCAGGCCGCGCACCAGGGTTAAAAACTCCAGCGCGGTACCGGCGCGGCGGTGTTCGGACAAGGCTTGGTACTCCGGGTCCGCAAACCAGGCGCGGGCTTTGTCTTCGGACGGGAATTTAAAAATAATCATGCGCCCGCTGCGCGGCGCCGTGCCTTCCAGATGCACAGGCGCATCATCAAAAGTGATGAACTCGCCGCCATAGCGCTTGAGGATGGGGAAAAAGCCTTTTTCATACTGGCGGTAGGCGCCCGCTTCCGTCACTTGCAGATTCACTACGGCATAGACAGCGATATCACTCATGGGTGCTTCCTTTGAAAAAACTGGGTAGAAACCCTAGGCTAATTGCCACTTTGCAAGGCGTTGTAGCAGTGGACCTAGAGCCGCATTGTCCTGCGCGCGACAGCGGGGGCATGTCCTTCAAACAGACAGGCCCAAAGCCCGGTGGTATGCGGGCTGCAAGGCACATGAATCTTATAAGATGCATTCAAACAGCGCCTGCGGCCCACGGCCCGGCGCCTACCCATAACGAGGAGTTCGGACATGCCCGTGATAGAGAGCCAGGTGGACACCCTTGGCGAGGCCTTCGTGCGCCACCGCGCAGACATGCTCAAAGCCCTGGCCGGGGTGCGTGCCGTGGAAGACAAAGTGCGCGCCACCGAGGCCGAAAAACAACCCAAGTTCCACAAGCGCGGCCAGCTGATGCCGCGCGAGCGGGTGAACCTGCTGCTGGACCGGGGCACGCCTTTTCT
Source organism: Comamonas sp. lk (assembly GCA_945869165.1). Lineage (GTDB taxonomy): Bacteria > Pseudomonadota > Gammaproteobacteria > Burkholderiales > Burkholderiaceae_C > Allorhodoferax. Next base: position 23,495 of record CAMBNY010000015.1, read on the forward strand.
AGAAATCTCCACCCTGGCCGGTTACAAGCAGCACGACGACAAAGACGGCTCGCTGGCCGGGGGCAATAGTATTTGCGGCATTGGCTATGTGTGTGGCGTTCGCACTATGGTGACGGCGTCCAACAGCGCCATCAAAGGCGGCACCATCACGCCCTGGGGCTTGCGCAAAAGCCTGCGCATGCAAGATATTGCGATGAAGCAAAAGCTGCCCGTCGTTAGCCTGCTCGAATCAGGTGGCGCCAATTTGCTCTACCAGGCCGAAATCTTTATCGACGGCGGCACCACCTTTGCCAACCAGGCCATGCTGTCGGCAGCAGGTGTGCCGCAGATTACCGTGGTGCATGGGTCTAGTACGGCGGGTGGCGCTTATGTGCCGGGCTTGTCGGACTACAGCATCATGGTGCGCAAAAACGCCAAGGTGTTTTTGGCCGGGCCGCCGCTGCTCAAAGCGGCCACCGGCGAAGTGGCGGGCGACGAGGAACTGGGTGGCGCTGAGATGCATGCGCAGGTCACCGGCACTGCCGAGTTTTTGGCCGAGAGCGATGCCGACGGCATCCGCCTGGCGCGCGAGGTGATGGCCAGCCTGGACTGGAACAAACACCGCCCGCAGTTTGCCGATGCGCCAGTGCAAGCGCCGCTGTACAGTCCGGACGAACTCTGCGGCGTGGTGCCGGTGGACTACCGCCAGCCTTATGACTGCCGCGAAGTGATCGCCCGCATCGTCGATGGCAGCGAGTTTTTAGACTTTAAAAGCGAATACGACAACCAGACCATTTGCGGGCGCGCCCGCATCCACGGCATGCAAGTGGGCATCTTGGGCAACAACGGGCCGATTACCGCCAAAGGCGCGACCAAGGCCGGGCAGTTCATCCAGCTATGCGACCAAGCCGATATTCCGCTGGTGTTTTTGATGAATACCACCGGCTATATGGTGGGTACCGAAAGCGAGCAAGGCGGCATCGTCAAACACGGCAGCAAGATGATTCAGGCCGTGGCCAATGTGCGCGTGCCGCGTATTACGGTGGTGATTGGCGCGTCTTTTGGTGCGGGTAATTACGGCATGTCCGGGCGCGGCTTTCGGCCCGACTTTATTTTTGCCTGGCCCAATGCGCGCACGGCCGTCATGGGTGGCGAGCAAGCGGCCAAAGTGTTGTCCATCGTCAACCGTGAAAAAATCCTGAAAGAAGGCCGCGAACCGACTGCCGACGAGGAAAGCAAATTTGCCTTTATGGAAGGCGCGGTCATCCACCAGTTTGACCGCGACTCGCAAGCCTTGTCGGGCACCTCGCGCTTGTACGACGACGGCCTGATAGACCCGCGCGACACCCGCCGCGTACTGGCCATGACCCTATCCATTTGCCGCGAAGGCCGCACCCGCCCACTCAAGCCCAACAGCTTTGGCGTGGCGCGTTTTTAATTGAGGTGGCCACACATGCTGTTTGACAAAGTATTGATAGCCAACCGGGGCGAGATCGCGGTGCGCATCATCCGTGGGTGCCAGCGCATGGGCTACCGCACGGTGGCGGTGTATTCCGAAGCGGACCGCGACGCGCCGCACGTGGCCCTGGCCGACGAGGCGATTTGCATAGGCCCGGCGCCGGCGCAGGAATCGTATTTATCCATCGACAAATTAATTGCCGCAGCCCAAAGCAGCGGCGCGGGCGCCATCCACCCCGGCTATGGCTTTTTGTCCGAGCGCGCAGCGTTTGCGCAAGCGGTGCAAGACGCCGGCTTGGTGTTTATCGGCCCAGACCCGCAGGCCATCGAGGCCATGGGCAACAAGAGCGCCTCCAAGATCCGCATGCTGGCTGCGGGCGTGCCCTGTGTCCCGGGCTACCAGGGCGACGACCAAAGCGACGACACCTTGGCAACCGAGGCGCAAAAAGTGGGCCTGCCGGTGATGGTGAAAGCCGCAGCAGGCGGCGGCGGGCGCGGTATGCGCTTGGTGCACGATGCACAAGATTTGTTGGCCGCCATCCAGTCCGCCCGCAGTGAAGCGAGCAATGCTTTTGGCGACGGCCAGCTGCTGATTGAAAAAGCCGTGTTGCATGCGCGCCATGTGGAGATTCAAGTCTTTGGCGACCGGCAGGGCCATGTGGTGCATATCGGCGAGCGCGATTGCTCGGTGCAGCGGCGCAACCAGAAAGTGGTGGAGGAAGCGCCCAGCCCGGCGGTGGACGAAGCCCTGCGCGCACGCATGGGCGCAGCCGCCGTAGCCGCAGCGCGGGCAGTGCACTACGTGGGCGCGGGCACGGTGGAATTTATGCTGGCCCGCGATGGCAGCTTTTACTTTTTGGAGATGAACACACGCTTGCAGGTAGAGCACCCGGTCACCGAAATTGTCTATGACCTGGACTTGGTGGAATGGCAATTGCGCGTGGCCCAAGGCGAGGCGCTGCCGCTGGCGCAAGAGGCCATCAACGCACGACGCAAGGGCTGGGCGATCGAGGTACGTTTGTGTACCGAAGACCCGGCTAACAACTTTCTGCCACAAACCGGCCCGCTGCTGGCCTGGCATGCGCCGCAAGGTGCGGGCATGCGCACCGACCACGGCTTGCGCCAGGGCGGCGTGGTCTCGCCCTATTACGACTCTATGCAAGCCAAGCTGATTGCCAGCGGCGACACGCGCGAGCAAGCTTGCCGCACGCTCTTGCATATGCTGGACCACACGGTGCTGCTGGGCGTGACCAGCAACCGCGACTACCTGCGCCAGATCATTGCGCACCCAGTGTTTGCAGCGGGCGATTTTTCGACCGGCTTTATTGCCGAACACCTGAGCCCCGAAAGCTTTGCCGCCAGCCGCGTACCCACTGCGCTGCATAGTGCGCTGGCTGCCGTGTTGATGTACCGCAGCCAGGCGCTGGCTTTGCAGGCCGATGCCGGGCTGGATGCCGAACTGCTGGAGTGGCAAAGCTCGGCCCCGGCGCAAGTGCCGCTGCTGCTGCAATGTGGCGAGCGCAAGCTGCGCGTTACCGTGGCCGCGCTGGGCCGGGGCGCTTACCGCGTGCAATTAGACGGGCAAACGCTGGAGCTGGCAGTAGTGTCCATGCAAGCCCCCGCGCTGCGCTTTATGCACCAAGGACTGGACGCCCAAGCCGACTATGCGCTGGCGGGGAATGTGGTGCATTTGTCACACGCCGGCCTGACCCTGAGCTACACCGACACTACGCTCGCCCCGGCCAGCAAAGACGCAGCAGGCAGCGACGGGCGCATGCTGGCGCCCATGGACGGCAAGATTTTGAAAGTGCTGGTGCAGCCCGGCGACACGATTAGCAAAGGCCAAACCCTGGCAGTTTTAGAGGCCATGAAAATGGAATTTGCCATCAGCAGCGGCGTGGACAGCAGCGTGACCGCAGTGGCCTGCCAAGTGGGGCAACAAGTGAAAGCACGCCAGTTACTCATCAGCCTGGCGCCCACGCAAACCAAAGAAGGAACCCCGGCATGAAGCTCTACCACTGTGTCGATGCGCGCTCGCTGCGCCCTCTGTGGGCTTTAGAAGAAATGGGCTTGCCCTACGAGTTGGAAGTGCTGCCCTTCCCGCCGCGCGTGTTCAAGAAAGACTACCTGGGCGTGAACCCGCTGGGCACGATTCCCTACCTAGTCGACGGCGACACGCACATGACCGAGTCCAGCGGCATGTGCCACTATTTGGTGGAGCGCTACGGCAAGCATGCGTTTGGCGTGCGGCCCGAGCACCCGGAATACGGCAGCTATGTCAATTGGCTGTTTCATAGCGACGCCACCCTCACCTTTCCGCAAACCGTGGCGCTGCGCTATGGGCTGATGGAGCCGCCACCGCGCAAGCTGCCGCAAGCGGTGGACGATTACAAAAAATGGTATTTGGCGCGCTTGCGTATGCTGACGGCGCATTTGCAAGAGCGCGAATTTTTGTGCGACGGGCGTTTCACCATCGCCGATATTTGTATTGGCTATGCGCTGTTTTTAGGCACCACGCCCGGCCTGGACATGGGCGCGCAGTACGCGCCGCATGTGCAGGACTACCTGGCCCGCTTGCTGGCACGTCCGGCACTGCAAAGAGCGCGGGCTTTGGGCGCATAAGCACGCGCAAAGCTCTTGATTGGAATGCCCACTTTGAACTGACCCTAGGATGCCCGCATGAACCCCGTGGACCCAGCCGAAACTGAATTAATGCTTGAACAAGTGCGCCGCTTTGCGCAGACCGAAGTGGCGCCGCACTTGGAGGAGTGGGAAGCGGCGGGCGAGTTTCCGCGCAGCATGTACAAGCGCTGGGCCGACCTGGGTTGGCTGGCGATGGGCTACCCGGAAGAATTAGGTGGCATTGCCGCGCCCTGGACGCTGCGCAATGCCTTTGGCGTAGCCGCAGCGCGCTACACCGCAAGCGGTGGCTTATTGGCCAGCTTGGGCAGCAACAGCATCGGCCTGCCACCCATCATCAACTACGGCAGCGCGGCCTTAAAGCAAGCCATCGTGCCGCCGGTGTTGGCGGGCGACAAAATTGCAGCGTTAGGCATTACCGAGCCCGGCGGCGGCTCGGACGTGGCCAATCTGCGCACCACGGCGCGGCGCGAGGGCGATCACTACATCATCAACGGCGAAAAAACCTTTATTACCTCGGGCATGCGCTTTGACTGGATCAGCCTGGCGGTGCGCACCGATGCGGACAACAAAGGCGCAGGTGGTATTTCGATGATTGCAGTGCCGGGTGATGCGCCTGGTTTGTCGCGCACCAAGCTGCACAAAATGGGCTGGCATTGCTCGGACACCGCCAGCCTGTACTTTGACAATGTGCGCGTGCCGGTGGCCAACTTGTTGGGCGAGGAAAACAAGGGCTTCAAAATTATCATGACCAACTTCAATGGCGAGCGCCTGGGCATGTCGGCCACGGCCATCGGCATGGCTGAAGCTTGCTATGACGAAGCGCTGGCCTGGGCGCGCGAGCGCAAAACCTTTGGGCAGCCGCTGACCAGCCACCAAGTGCTGCGCCACAAGCTGGTGGATATGCGCATGCGCATCGAAGCCAGCCGCGCCTGGCTGGACAAGCTGTCGGTGCAAGCCGATGCCGGCCAGACCGGCCAGGCCTGGGTGGCCGAAGTCTGTATGCTCAAAAACCAGTCCACACAAACCATGCAGTTTTGCGCCGATCAGGGCGTACAGATTTTGGGCGGCATGGGCTATATGCGCGGCAGCGCCTGCGAACGTATTTACCGCGAAGTGAAGGTCATGACGATAGGCGGCGGCGCCGAAGAAATCATGAAAGAGCTGGCGGCACGCCAATTGGATATTTAAGGACACTTACCATGGAAAAAGCCATACTCACATGCGCGCTGACCGGCGTGCTGACCGACCCCAAGCAACACCCGGTGCCGGTCACGCCCGCGCAAATGGCAGCAGAAGCCAAAGCCGCGTTCGAGGCCGGTGCCTCCATCATGCATGTGCACATCCGCCGCCAGGAAGAAGGCATGGGCCATATGCCATCGTGGGATCCGGACGTGGTGTGGGAAGTGACCGAAGCCATACGCACAGCCTGTCCCGGCGTGATCATCAACCTGACCACCGGCGTGGTGGGCAAAGACATTGCCGGGCCGCTGGCCTGCATACGCCGTGTGCGGCCCGAAATCGCAGCTTGCAATGCCGGTACGCTCAATTACTTAAAGATACGTTCCGATGGCCGTTGGGCCTGGCCGCCGATGGTGTTTGACAACCCAGTAGACAAGGTGAAAGCCTTTTTGGACGTAATGCACGAGACTGGCACCATGCCCGAATTTGAATGCTTTGACGTGGGCATTGTGCGTTCGGTGGCGATGTTCAAAAAAGCCGGTATGACCGACCACCTGGACTACAACTTTGTGATGGGAGTCGATTCGGGCATGCCCGCCGATGCCGAATTGCTGGCCTGGCTGCGCAAGCAAATCGACCCCGGCGTGACCTGGCAAAGCACGCTGATAGGCCGCCAAGAAATCTGGCCGGTGCACCAGGCTACGGCGGATTTGGGTGGCATGCTGCGCACCGGTTTGGAAGACACGTTTTATCTGCCCGATGGCTCGCGCGCCAGTGGCAATGGCGCACTGATCGAGGCCCTGGCCCGCTGCGCCCGCAATGCCGGACGCGACATCGCCTCCCCCGCCGAAGCCCGCACCCGCTTGGGGCTGCGCGCCGCTGCATAAGCCAGGTCAACCCGTCATTGTTGAAACAACTTTCCACGCAATAACTCCGGAGAAAACATGCAATTCACGCACGAACACCGCGAAGTCCAGAAAACCTTGAAGCGCCTAATTGATGAGGACATCAACCCCCATGTGGACGAATGGGAAGAAGCCGGGATTTTTCCGGCGCATGAGGTGTTTAAGAAACTGGGCAACTTGGGCCTCTTGGGCCTGACCAAGCCCGAAGCCTATGGCGGCGCGGGCTTGGACTACAGCTACAGCCTGGCCATGGCCGAAACGCTAGGCCATATCCATTGCGGTGGCGTGCCCATGGCCATTGGCGTGCAAACCGATATGTGCAGCCCGGCGTTGGCGCGCTTTGGCAGCCCCGAACTCTGCGCCGAGTTTTTGGCCCCGGCCATTGCGGGCGATATGGTGGGCTGCATCGGCGTGTCCGAGCCGGGTGCGGGCAGTGATGTGTCGGCCATCAAGAGCCATGCGCGCAAAGACGGTGACGACTACATCATCAGCGGCCAAAAAATGTGGATTACCAACAGCCTGCAAGCCGATTGGATGTGCATGCTGGTCAATACCGGTGAAGGGCCTGCGCACAAGAACAAAAGCCTGGTGATGGTGCCCATGCGCGAAGGGCGCGGTGGCAAGCTGACGCCGGGCATTGAGGTGGCAAAAAAAATCCGCAAGATCGGCATGAATAGCAGCGACACCGGCCTGATTTATTTTGACGAAGTGCGCGTGCCCCAGCGCAACCGCATTGGCGGCGAAGGCCAGGGCTTTATTTACCAAATGCAGCAGTTTCAGGAAGAACGCCTGTGGGCCGCAGCCAGCACCTTGCAAGGCCTGAACAATTGCATTGAAGACACCATTGCCTATGCCCAAGAGCGCAAACTCTTTGGCGCCACACTGGCCGATCAGCAATGGGTGCAGTTCAAACTGGCCGAGATGAAAACCGATGTAGAAGCCTTGCGCGCCCTCACCTACCGTGCTTGCGAACTCTATATACAAGGCCAGGATGTGACCGAGCTGGCCAGCATGGCCAAGCTCATGGGCGGACGACTCAACCGCAGCGTGACAGACGGCTGCCTGCAGTTCTGGGGTGGCATGGGCTATTCGTATGAAACCCGTATTTCCCGCGCCTACCGCGACGGGCGCCTGGGCTCCATCGGTGGTGGCGCGGATGAAGTGATGCTGGGTATCCTCGCAAAAATTATGGGCATTGCCAAGCGAACACCCCATAACTAAGCGGCTGGTGCACCATGCGACCTCGCCTTACATAAAAGGATGGAACCATGAAAAAGCGCATCCGCAAAACGCGTCTGGCCATGCTGGCTTTTGCCAGCCTGGGCGCGCAGGCCACTGAATGGAAGCTCATTACCACCAGCAGCGACCTCAGCAAAATCACCTACTGGTATGTGGACCCGAGCAGCATCGTGGTGCAATCCAATGTACTCCAAGCCCGCTTGCGCACCGCCTGGTCTGCAGTGCAATACGGGCCCAACAACACCGGCTACCAGTCCACCACCTATGTCAATTACATTGACTGCGAGCGCCGCACCATCGCCTTTACCGGCAACACCTATTTCAGCGACATGGAGTCCACCAGCGAGCCGGTGTACCAGGAAGACGCCAAGCCGGTGCAGACCCTACGCTTTAGCGCGGTGCGTCCTGGCACGCCGGGCGAGATACGCATTAACTACCTGTGCCAATCGCACGGCACCTCATCGAACAAGGTGATTTAAGCCAGAGCCAGCCCTAGCCCCGTACGCCAGCCGCCAAGGCCTGGTCGATGTCCCACAAGATGTCGTCTATGTGTTCAATGCCGACCGACATGCGCACCATATCGGGCATGACACCGGCCTTGATTTGTTGCTCCGGCTCGAGTTGGCGGTGCGTGGTGGATGCGGGGTGAATGATCAGGGTGCGGGTATCGCCGATATTGGCCAGGTGGCTCATGAACTGCGCTGCTTCGATAAAGCGCACGCCAGCATCCAAGCCGCCTTGGATGCCAAAAGCCAAGAGGCCCGAGGCACCGGGCAGCCCATCGACGCTGCGCATCTGGCGCTGCACCAAATCGTATTGCGGGTGGTCCGGCAAGCCGGGATAGTTGACCCAGCTAACACGCGCATCGTCTTTTAAAAACTGGGCCACTTTGCGCGCATTGCTGCAATGGCGCTCCATGCGCACATGCAGGCTTTCGGTGCCTTGCAATATCTGCCAGGCCGAGAACGGCGACAGGCAGGCGCCATAGACGCGCAAGACTTCCATGCGCGCACGCATGGAAAACCCAAAGTCGCCAAAGGTCTCGTAAAACTTAACACCGTGGTAACCCGGCGAAGGCTCGGTCATGCCGGGAAACTTGCCGTTGTCCCACGGAAACGTGCCTGCCTCGACCATGACACCGCCTAGCGTGGTGCCGTGGCCGCACAAGTATTTGGTGGCCGAATGCACCACGATGTCTGCCCCCAAGCGCAAAGGGTTGCATAAAAAAGGCGAAGGCACGGTGTTATCGACGATCAATGGCACACCATGCGCATGGGCCACATCGGCGACTGCGGCGATGTCCAGCACCGTCAGACTGGGGTTGCCCAGGCTTTCTGCAAACACCGCGCGGGTATTGGGCTGCATGGCGGCGGCAAAGGCGGCGGGGTCGGTGGTATCGACAAAAGTGGTGTCTATGCCAAAGCGCTTTAAATTCACGGCCAACATGGTGACGCTGCCACCATACAAAGCACCCGCAGCCACCACATGATCGCCCTGCTGCAAGATGGTCATCAGCGCCATAGCCTCGGTGGCCATACCGCTGGCCGCAGCCAGGCCAGCGCGTCCGCCCTCTAATGCGGCGACACGCTCTTCTAGCGCCGCCACGGTCGGGTTAGAAAGGCGGGAATAAATATTGCCAAAGGTTTGCAAATTAAACAGGCTGGCCGCATGGTCCGCGCTGTCAAACACAAAGCTGCTGGTTTGGTAAATCGGCAAGGCGCGTGCGCCGGTGGCGGCGTCGGGCACTTGCCCGGCGTGGATAGCCAAGGTCTCGGGCTGGAACTGGTGGTCTGCCATAGTGCTGAGGTCTCAAATAGGGGAAGTGCGGGTTTGGGGTTTATTGCGCTGAGGCTTATGGCTTTGCCGATCAAGCCTTGGTGAGGCGGCGCTTGGCCGAAATAATGCCGGTGCTCACGCCCACTAAATTGAGCCCGCCAAACAAGCGGCCGTGTTCAATCTTGACGCAGCGGTTCATGACCGAATCCATGCCCGCTTGGCGCACTAGTTGGTCTGCCTCCTCGTTGACCACGCCGATTTGTTGCCACAGGCAGCGCGCGCCCATGGCGATGGCCTGGCGGGCTATGGGCAGTACATCCTCGCTGCGCCTAAACACATCCACCATATCCACCGCAAACGGTATGTCGGCCAGATCGGCGTAGCATGTTTCACCCAGCACATCGGTACCGGTTTTGGCGTAGCGCGGATTGACCGGCACGATGCGGTAGCCATGGTCTTGCATGTATTTGCTGGCAAAAAAACTGGGGCGGTGCCATTCGGCAGACAGGCCCACCACCGCAATCGTGTGGCTGCGGCTTAGGATGCGGCTGAGTTGGTCTATGGTGTTCATGGTGTTCATGGTGTTCATGGTGTTCATGGCCTTGAGTATGCGCTCTAGACAGGCACTCGGTGCAGCGCCACTTCAGGCCTGTACCCGGTTGCTCAGCGTTCCCACACCGCTGACGGTAATCTCGACCACATCGCCAGCCTTGAGAAAGCGCGTGGGCGAAAAGCTGCCGCCTGCGCCTTCGGGGGTGCCGGTGGCGATCAGGTCGCCCGGATACAGCGGCGTGAAGTGGGAGATGTAGGCGATAAGCGCGTCCAGGCCAAAAATCATTTGGCTCACATCCGTGTGTTGGCGCAGTTCGCCATTCACATGCGTAGAAAGCGTCATAGCACTTACTGTGTTTATGCTGTCTGCGGTGACGATCCAGGGGCCGCAGCCGCCTGAATTGGCGAAATTTTTTCCCGCGTGTACAGAGTGTTTTTGCCAGCCACGCACCGAACCGTCGTTCAAGATGGTGTAGCCCGCCACATGCGACATCGCCGCTTCGCGCGCGATGTGCCGCCCGGCTTTACCAATCACCAGCGTGATCTCGCCTTCGTAGTCAAAGGTCTGGGCCGCATCGCCTTGTGGCAGCTCTAGTGCTTGGTCCTGGCCGACGATGGCATCGTGGTGTTTGGCGAAAAGAATGATGTGATCCGGGTCCGGCGACGCAACGCCTTCGACCGGGTATTTCTTGCGGTAGTTAATACCCACGCAAATGATTTTGTTGTGCGCGGACAGGGGCGGTAACAGTTGCACTTCGCCCAGTGGCAAGCCGCTTGTACGGCCCGCTACATCCTGCGCTAGCAGCACTACGGCATCCTCTGCAAACACGGCAGCGATATCCGGGTAGCGTGTCACAAAATCTGCGCTTGGCTCGGCGACAAATGCGTCCTGCAAGACCACCCCATAAGCGCTGCGATCCTGATACCTAAAGCGTGCGATTTTCATGAAAATGCCTCTTCGCGTTTGCGCACCACAGCCGCCATGGTGTCGTTATAGGGCGTGGGGATACCCAGCTCGCGGCCCAGCAGCGGCACCATGCCGTTGATGGCGTCAATTTCCGACACGCGCCGCGCCTGGTGGTCTAGCAACATGGACGGGCGCGCCAGCGGCATGCCTTGGCCAAATTGCGTCACGTAGTGCAGTACATCACTAAAGCCGAATTGGATGCCTTTGGCCAGGCCACAGGCATAGGCCTCGCGGGTGCAGCCGGTGGCAATGTCCCACCACTGCGGCTGTGCCATGAGTTCGCCTACCGTGCAGTCAAACACCGTACAAGGCGCGGAAAAGGTGACGTTGCACACAAACTTTTCCCAGATCAACTGGTTAATGTCGTCAAAGGCCTGGGCCTTGAAACCAGCGGCTTGCCACACCGCTTCCACGCGGCGCAAACGCTCGCTCATGCCGCCCTTCATTTCGCCTAGGCGTATCAGCTTCATGGCGTTGTGGTGCGCGTGGCCGGGGCCTTTCATCGAGGCACCAAAGCCATCGGCCACGCCCAGCAGCACATTGTCCGTGGGCATGAACTGCGCAATGCGCTGCCCTGAGCCCAAACCGTTTTGAATCGTCAGCACCAGCGACCAGGCCTGCATCAGCGGCGCAATGGCTTGCGCCGCCGCACCAACGGCCGAAGCTTTGGTGGCAATGATGTACAAATCGCAGGCACCGGCGTCGGCCACATCGCCCGCGCTATGGATACCGCACACCAGGCGCTCGCCACTGGCGCCTTCTACACGCAAACCGTGTTGGGCTATGGCGCGCACATGCGCGTCCCAGGTATCAATTGCCCACACTTCGTTACCTGCATCGGCCAATAAAGCGGCATACACCGAGCCCATGGCCCCGGTACCTATAACTGCAATTTTCATGGTGCGTGCATCTCCTGCGGCGTGAGCTTGATGTCCCATCCAGCGCGCAAGTGCGCTTCGGTTTCGCTGTTTAAATGGCGCGGAAAATAAGTTGCCAACAAGTCTAGAGTGCGCTGTCGGGCCACGGTGCGCAGGTCATGGGCGCCCGCTTGTTCCCATTGGGCGGGCGAGCGTCTGTCGGCCAAATGCGGATAGAAAAAATCGCTGTTCATGCGCGCCAGCGTATCGGGTTGTCCCAAGAAGTGGCCCTCGCCCTGCACCACCGCGCGCAGACTGTCCAAAGCCAGCGTGGATGCATCTACCGTCACCGGTGCCAGCGATTTGAGGATGGCACCCAGCATGTCGTTGTCAATCAGGTAAGACTCCAGCGACGCGGCCATCAAACTGGCCTGCATACCGCAGGCCTGGGTAATGAAATTGCAACCCGCTTGCGCAGCCAGGGTGACGTTCAGCGCTTTTTCGTAACCTGCCTGGGCGTCCGCAATTTTGCTGTCGGTGGCGCCGGCAATCGTGGAATTGGGCAAATTGAAATGCCTTGCCATTTGCACGCAAGCGGCGGTTAAGGAGGCCTGTTCACCACTGCCACCGGACATGGCGCCGGTGCGCAAATCGGTGACCATAGGACGCGGGCCGAACACCAGGCGCGCATGTGGGTCCACCAACCACGCGATCACCATGCCGGCTAGGGTTTCGGCAATGGTTTGGGCCACGCAACCGGCAATCGTCACCGGGCTCGATGCGGCCATCTGGCCAAAGGTATTGACCATGGCAGGAATACCCATCTCTACCGCTGCTATCAAGACCTCGCAGGCATCCGGGTCCAGGCGCAGGGGCGGCACCGCGTGGTTGATATTGAGCGAAAGAAAAGGGCGCGCCCGAAAGGCCGCCTCCGACCCAGCCACCAAATAGCACATACGCGCAATCTGCCGCACATGGTCCGGCGTAGAAGCGGACACACACACATGCTTGCTGGTACCGGCCAGGCAGGCAAACACGGTGTTGATCTCGAGCGCCAAAGAATCGGGCATGTCGCGCGCGACCAGCGAGCGCGAGAAAAAATGCACATGCTCCAAACTGTCCACAATGCGCGCGGCGTCGTATAAGTCGCGCAATGTGGACTCACGGTACGCGCCGGTTTGCAAGTCCACGACCATGGGCGCGGCACCGCCAGAGCCCACATGCACGCGGCTTGCGCCCAAGCGCAAATCATGGCGCGCTTCGCGCCCGCACAGCAGCAGTTCGCTGGGCAATTCGCGCAGGCAGCGCTGTACTAATTGCGCTGGAAAGCACAAGCGGCCTTGGGGCGTTACGCTTCCCCCGGCAGCACACACCAGTGCCACCGCATGCGGCGGCGCGTCTGACATGCCGAGCGTGGCCAAAATGTCCAAAGCTGCGGCTTCGATGGACAGCACGGACGCTGCATCCAAAGGCGCATAACGCCCGCCTATGGCCTCGATGCGCTGGGGCGCAGCGGCGGGCTCGCGTTCGCGGCGACGGGAGGGGCGGCCAGCGTGCATCGTCTTATCAGACCCGGATGTCAGTGCACCAAATCCGAATCGCCAATACCCAGGCGCAGCCCCAGGACGCGCAAGGCCGCCAGGGTCTTGGGTGGGATGGGGATGCCGCTGGCCAAGCGTTCTATGCGCAGCCGGGCTTCGCGTTCGCCCGGTACTTCCACGCGGTCAAAACCTGGCGCCGGGGGGCAGGCACGTAATTCGGCCAAACATGCCTCTGCCGCGCGTCGGTAGGCGCTGGGGCCACGGAAACGGCTTAGGTCCAGGCCAATGCAAATCCAATTGAGGCCGTCCATGGACTGGCCCAAGATGGCCTCACCCAACAGCTCGGCCACCAGTGCCATGCCATACCCCTTGGGCCCGGCCATGGGCAAGATGGCGCCGCCATTAAAGTAGTCTTCTGGGTCGGTGGTGGGGTGGCCTTGGGCATCGATACACAGGCCCGGCGCGAGTGGGCGGCCAGCCATTTTGGCGGCATAAATTTTCCCACCGGACGCCACACCGGTAGCGAAATCACTGACCACCGGTCCCATGTCGCCACCGGGAATGCCAAAGGCAAAAGGATTGGTTGGCAGCATGCCCCGCGCGCCGCCATAAGGCGCGACCTGTCGCCAATCTTTGCGTGCGCCGCCACCAAACATGATGGTGAGGCAACCGGCCTCTGCGCCCCGCTGCACATAGGCGCCGACGCGGCCGGTGTGGTCTACATTGGCCACGCCCACCGCCGCGACGCCATGGACGCGGGCGTGTTCAATCAAGTAATCGGTGGCCAAGCGAAAGGCTGGCATGCCCAGGTTGTTGCCACCGTCGACCAGCGCGCCGCCGCCTTCGGCTTGGCGCAATACCGGCTGCGCCTGCGGGTTAAATTTGCCTTGGGCAAATCGCTCGGCATACCAGTCCAGCCGAAAGATGCCATGCGAATACACACCACACAAATCTGCATCGACCAGGTGGTCGGCAATTTCAGTGGCCATCGCCGCATCACAACCAATGGCCTGCATGGCGGCAGCGCCAAAACGCTGCAAGGCAGCGGCGGCTATGCGCGGGTCGCTATCCAACATGGCGCGCCTCCGTGCTTTGCGCCAAAGCCTGGCTCAGTTGCGCAAGCGGAATATGGCAGCGCACTTGGTGGCCCTGCCCTGCGTCTTGCCAGGGCGGTGTCTCGCCATCGCAACGTGCGCCTTGGTGGACTGGGCAGCGCCGCTGAAAGGGGCAACCCTGGGCCGGGGGGGCGGATTCAAGCACATCGTCGGCCAGCAATTGCGGCACATGGTCGGGGTCCGGCTCTAACGCTGCGCCCAGCAAGACGCGGGTGTAGGGATGCAAGGGCTGCGCATACACCGGCGCGGCAGGGCCGATTTCGCACAAATGGCCTTGATAAAGCACCGCCACGCGATGGGCCAGCGCACGCACCACTGCCAGGTCGTGCGACACAAACAAATACGCCGTGCCACGCTGGGCCCGCAGTTCGTCCAGCAAATCGAGCACTGCCGCTTGCACCGACACATCTAAAGCCGAAGTCACTTCGTCGCACAAGACCACATCCGGTTCAGCGGCAAACGCGCGGGCAATTGCCACACGCTGTTTTTCGCCACCGGACATTTGGCTAGGCAAGCGATCCATGTAATGTGCGCCTAGGCGTACGCGCTCTAGCAAGGCAATCGAGCGCTGCACGATCTCTTCGCGCCCGAGATTGAAATACAGCGCTAAGGGCTGGGCCAGAATTTGCGCCACGGTGTGGCGCGGGTTCAGGCTGTCATCGGGGTTCTGAAAAATCAGCTGGATTTTGCGTAGCTGCGCCGGGCTGCGCTGCTCGACCTCCGTACCCAGCGGCGCTTCATGACTAAACGCTATGCGGCCTTGCGCTGGTGCCAGTAAACCGGCCAGCGCCTTGAGGATGGTGGACTTGCCGCTGCCCGATTCGCCCACCAGCGCAAGTGTTTCACCAGGTCCCAATTGCAGGTTCACATCCTGCACCGTGAGGCTGGCCGATGGCGTGCGCCCGAGCAATTGCTCCCACCAGTTGGGCCGCGCATAGCTGACGCCTAATTGTTCCAAATGCAGCGCCTGTACTTGACTCTGCTGGGCAGTACGCGCAAGGCGCGATTGCGCGCGCGCAATCGTGGGCGTCCGCTCGGCAAAGTGACAACGCACCTGCTCACCGGTAACAAGCAGCCGCAGCGCTGGCCGCTCGCTGCGGCAGCGCTCTTGCGCCAAGGCGCAGCGCGGTGCAAAAGCGCAGGCCGGGCCCGCCTCACCGGGCGCCGGGGGGCGGCCATCCAGCGCAGCGGGCATGCGCGCATCGGACAGACGCGCAATAGACGCCAACAAACCGTGCGCATAAGGATGGGCCGGCGCGCGCAATACCGAGCGCACGCTGCCATCGGCCACGACTTCACCGGCGTACAAGACTACGACCCGATCGCACACGCGGGCGATAGCGCCCAGATCGTGGCTGACATAGACCATGGCGGTGCCGGTTTGGGCATTGATTTCGCGCAGCAACTCCAGAATGTGTGCTTGTGTGGTGACATCCAGACCGGTCGTCGGTTCATCGAGCAGCAGGGCTGCCGGTTCACCGGCCAGCGCCATCGCAATCGCCACCCTTTGTTGCTGGCCACCCGAGAGTTCGTGCGGATAGCGGGCCAATATGGCTTGCGGATCCGGCAGGCGCACGCGCTTGAGTAATTCAAGGCTGCGCTGCCCATGGGCTGCAGCGGGTAGCGCGCTGTGCAAGGCCAAGGCTTCGGACATTTGCGCGCCTATGCGCATGGTGGGCGTAAGCGACTGGCCAGAGTTTTGCGGGATCAATGCAATCTTGCCGCCGCGCAAAGATTGCAACTGCGTTCTGGCCAGGCTGAACATATCGGTGCCACAAAAATGCGCACTACCGCCAAACACACGCAAGCCGGTTTTCAGATAGCCCATCGCGGCCAATGCCAGCGTGCTTTTGCCCGAGCCGCTCTCGCCCACCAGGCCCACGCTTTGGCCGGCCTGAATCTGCAAATCGATATTGCGCAACACGGCGCGCGCCCGGCCATCGCTACCGCTAAAGCCGACGCTGAGGTCGCGGATGTCGATCATGGGCTCTTGCGCCATATCAGATCGGGGCCTTTTGCGCGCGGTCCACGCCCAGGGTTTTGGCCAGGGCATCGGCCAGCATATTGATGCCAATGATCAGCGAACTCAAGAACACGATGGGAAACAAACCAGCCCAGGGAGCCAAGGGCAAAAAGGTGCGGGAATCGGCCACCATCAGGCCCCAATCCGGGGTGGGTGGCGACACACCAAAACCCAAAAATGAGAGTGAACTAAAAGCCAGCAGCATCCACGACCAGCGCATGGCGCCTTCGACCATGAGTGCGTCCAGTACATTGGGCAGCAACTCGCGCCGGATGATGGTGATGCGCTTTTCACCCCGCGCACGCGCCGCCAGCACATAGTCGCGCGCCACCACGGTGTGGGCCGCTGCGCGCGCAATCCGTATCACCGGAATGCCGTAAAAAAACGCCAGTGTTGGAATCAGCACATGGATGCCATTGCCAAAGGTGACTATGAGCAAAAGCATTTTCAGAATCCAGGGCAGCGACAAAAATGCATCCACCACGCGCATGATGATGTCGTCGCGCCTGCCACCGGCGAGTCCCAAATAAATGCCCAACAAGCCGCCCCAGAAAACGGCCAGCGGTGTCGCAATCGCGGTAACCAGCAAGGCCTCGCGGCCACCGAGCAAGGTGCGTGTCAGCACATCGCGGCCCATCTGGTCGGTACCAAACCAGTGCTTGGCATCTGGCGGTGTCAGGATGTCGATGGCGCTGATGGCCTTGAAATCGTAGGGCACCAGCCAGGGGCTGCCCAGGGCAATGGTGAGGTGCAGCAAGACCAGCGCCAAGCCGATGGCGCCGGATGGCCGCGCCGCTACTTCTTTCAGGATTTGGAACAAGCCGCGCATGGTTTTAGCGACTGCGCGCCAGCGAGGTACGCAGTCGCGGATTAGCCAACAAGCTGAGAATGTCGGCACTCAGGTTTACCAGCACATAGACCGTGGATACGATGAGCGCAATCGCCTGCACCAGGCCCAGGTCGCGGTCGGAAATGGCGCTGACCATCAAGCGGCCCAGGCCGGGGTAATTGAACACGGTTTCTATGACCACCACGCCGCCAAGCAACCAGGCCACGGTCAGCGCCACCACATTGATGGCTGGTAACAAAGCATTGGGCAGCACGTGGCGCAAAATCATGCGCCGGTAGGGCACGCCTTTGAGCGTGGCCATGCGCACGTAGTCGCTATCGAGCACCTCCAGCATGCTCGAGCGCACGGTGCGCAAAATATGCGCCGTCATCACCATCGCCAGCACCACGACGGGCAAGATAATTTCGGGGAAAAATGCAGATACCGGCGCATTGGCCGAGGCGGTCACGATGCCAGGCAACCAACCCAGCCAGCCGCTAAAAACCAGAATCAAGAGTGTGGCGGACACGAACTCTGGAATCGTCATCGCAGCAATGGCAATTGAGGACACGGTTAAATCCAGCCAACGGTCGCGCTTGAGCGCTGCTGCTATGCCCAGCGCAAAGGCCAAAGGCACGCCCACGGCCAGCGCGCACAGCCCCAGTAGCAAAGAGTTTTTAAGCCGATCGCCCACCAGCTCACTGACCTTTTTATTGCGGTGCGCCGTCATGCCAAAGTCACCCTTGACGGCACCAGACATCCAGTACAGATACCGCGCCGTGGCCGGCTTGTCCAAGCCCAATTCTTCGCGACACACGCGCAAGGTGTCGCCCTGCGCGTCCTGCCTGAGTAGCGCGGTACAGGCGTCACCCGGCAGCATTTCCACGGCGCCAAAAATAATCAGCGACACGATGGCCACCGTGAGGCCACCAAGCAAGATGCGGCGCAATAAAAGCTTGAACATGGTTGGGCTAGCCAAGGCGCTGCAAGACCCTTAGGCCTTGCAGGCTCCGCTCATTGGAGTGTAAGAATCAGTCAGTGGGCTCAGTCCACTGTGATTTTGTGCCAGCGGATCCCCATGTTTTCCACCAGGTCCAGGTTTTTCACCCGTCCGGTCGTTGCGGTAATCACAGTGGCATGGAAGCCGACCAAGGTGCCGCTATTGGCCCACAGATACTCTTGCGCTTCGATGTACTTGGCGCGGCGCTTGTCGAAATTGAGTTCGGCCCGGGCAGCGTCGAGCATGGCATCGAACTTAGTGTCTTTGAAGAAGCTTTCATTCCACTTGGCGGTACTGCGGTACACCTCGTTGAGCGAGGTATCTGCGGGACGGTCATTCCAGCGGGTCATGCTGACCGGGCGCTTCATCCAGATTTCGTTGAAGTAACCGTCGGAGGGCACTTGCGAAATTTTCACGCGGAAACCCGCCGGTGCTACTTGCTGCTGAAAGGCCTCGGCCATAGCCGGCCACACATCTTGCAAAGTGCTTACTGGTAGCTCCAGGTCAATGCCGTTGGGGTAGCCTGCCTCAGCCAACAAAGCTTTGGCGCCGGCAATATCTTGCGCGCAGGTTTTGGTGGAGCGGTACTGGTCTTTAGGGCCGACCGGGGTATCACAGCCGATCACACCAGCGCCACCGGCTGCCAGGTCCACCATGGCTTTGCGGTCCACCGCCATGCGCACCGCACGGCGCACCCGCGGATCGTCCCAGGGCTTGGTATCGGTACGGAAAACAATGCCGCGCCAGTTGCCGGTAGGAACGTCATTGAGCGAGAAGCTACCACTGCGCTCAAGCAACTGCCGCTGCTGGCGGGTAATGCCTTGCATCAGGTCAATTTGCTTGCCCATCAAGGCCTGAAAGCGGGCCTGCTCATCGGGGATACCAATGATTTCCATCTTGGCCACGCCGGGTGGGCCGTCAAAATAATCGTTATTGGCCACCAGCACCGTCGTGCCTTGCGGGTCGAGTTTTTCGATTTTGAAGGGGCCGGTTCCGATACCGGTAGTTTTGATGGTGTCGCCCGAACCGTCAGGAACCATCATCAACCGGTAGTCGGTCAGTACCAGGGGCATATCGGCAAACGGGGTGGTGAGTATCAGCTTGAGGGTCTTGGCATCCGGCGCCTCCACCTCTTTGATCATGGACACCGTGCCGCGTGCGGGGGACGCAATTTTCGGGTCCAGCACGCGCTTTAAGGAATACACCGCATCGGCCGAACTAAAGGCCTTGCCGTTGTGGAACTTGACGTTCTCGCGCAGCTTGAAAGTCCATTCGGTAGCCGCTGCATTAGAGGACCAACTGAGCGCCAAATCGGGTGCGGGCTTGCCGTCCATGCCGGGGCGCACCAGGCGGTTCATGATTTTTTCGGTGATGGCAAATACCCGCCCTTTGGAAATCGGGTCTACGTCCGAGGCATTGCCAAAGCCCACTTCATGGGCCTGGCGGAAGGTGCCTGACGGTGCAGCATGGACCATAGGGGCCATGCCCAGCGCAGCCAAAGCGATGGCTGTGATAAAGCGTTTCATGTCTTGTCTCCTCTGATTTTTAACACTAGCTTAGCGCTACCAAAATCCCTGCCAAACCGATCGGTTCAGGGTAATTACCGGACGCCAGTGTGCATGCACGGGCAAGGGTTTTCAAACGATTTAAAAACCGTGTATGGATATAAAAAAATTTATCCATAAAACGCTAGACGGCGATAAACCCAAGTTTTTTAGGGTTTCCCCGCAATAAAACTTGCCCATGCGCGACCCAGGCATTTGGCGCTGAGGACCTTCTGGAGGCGCGTAGAACCCTGGTTCGCACCACCAGCGAACGCGCATGCAAGGCGCGCTCCAGGCAATCAGTGCTTAGCATGGCTATAGGAGGGCCGGGTCCACCCACATCAGCAGCACACGTCCGACAAACCCTTTTGCCTAGACTTGGCGCAAGTTTTTTCATCAGTTTCTACGCGACACTCCCACCACGAGCACGCCCTTTATGCAACGCATTCCTCTCACGCCCCACAGCCCGCGCGCGCGCCTGATCGCCATCGGCGGTGGGGGCTTTGCGCAGGGCAGCGATCCGGCCTTGGAAGCGTTTGTGCTGCGCCACGCCGCCGGTGCGGCCACCCGCATCGGCTATATCGCTACCGCCAACGGCTATGCGGCCACGGCTATCGCGGGCTTTCACCAGCGCTTTGGCCCGCACTGTGCCCACACCACGGATATGCCGCCCGGCATGCAGGGCGCACCCGCAGCGCAGTGGCTGCAATCGCTCGATGCGGTGTTTGTAGGCGGTGGCAATACCGCGCGCCTGCTGGCGCACTGGCGCGAGGCCGGTCTGGACCGCTTGCTGCTCGATGCGGCAGGCCAGGGCCTGCTGCTCGCTGGTGTGAGCGCCGGTGCCATGGTCTGGTTTGAAGCGGGCCTGTCAGACGCGCTGGGCGCGGGCCTGGCGCCTCTGGCCGGGCTGGGGTTGTTTCGCGGGAGTTTTTGCCCCCACTACGACAGCGAGCCGCAACGCCAACCGGCCTTGCACACCGCGATTGCCAGCGGCCAACTGCCGCGCGGCCTGGCGCTGGACGATGGCGCCGCCGTATTGCTCGATGCCAGCGGCGTGTGCGAGGTGCGCCTAGCGCGCCCGCACTGTGCGGCCTACTACCTGCATGCGCGCTTGGGGCGCTGCCTTAGCCGCCGCCTACAAGCGTCGGTTTAAGCCGTGCGTGCCGATTGGGCTTCGATCCAACTACACACAGCATTGACTTCATGCAGCGCCCGGCTGCCTGGTCGGGTAAGCAAGTGGTAGCCGCGCGGTGGTTGCAGCTCGATAGGAAACAACTGCACCAATTGCCCTGAGGCTACATCGTTATTCACCAGCGGGAAAGTACCCAGAATGACGCCCTGCCCTTCGATGGCGGCCTGCAAAGCATGGTTGGAATCGCGCATGATGGTTTCATGGGCAAAAGCCATGCCCTTGATACCGGCCAAGCGCAGCCAGGCATTCCACTCTTCGCGGTCCCATTGGTGGATGATGGGAAAGCGCGCCAAGTCCCCGACTTTTTTTACCGGCCCGTGCAATTTGAGCAAGGCCGGGCTGAGCACCGGCGAATAGCGCACATCAAACAAGCGGCGCGCTTCCAGGCCCGCCCAGTCGCCAATGCCCCAATCGATGCCGACCATGGCTTGCAATTGCTCAGAATTGGTGATGCGCGGACCTTGGTGAATCACCAGTTCAATCATCGGGTGGCTGCGGTAAAAGTCCGACAAACGCGGCACCAGCCAGCGCGAACCAAAAATGGGGCCGACCGCCAGGGTGACGGTTTTGCGTTTGGTGGAAATATGGTTTTCGACTTCGGCGCGGATGTCGTCAAACGCGCGGCTGGTGACGCGGGCCAAGGATCGACCGGCATCGGTCAACATGACTTTGCGCGTCTTGCGTAAGAACAGTTGACAACCCCAATCGCTTTCGAGCTGGCGAATCTGGATGCTCACGCTGGTGGGCGTGACATTGAGCTCTTCAGCCGCCGCTTTGAAGCTGAGCAAACGCGCCGCGGCTTCAAAAGAGCGTAGGCGCGTTAATGGCAGGCGGGCGCGGGATTGGGACATAGGTCACTGCAGGGGGGTGTAAGGGGCTTACGGGGAATCTTAATGCACAAACATTTTTTTATGTATGTGCCCAAAAAAATCGCTTGTCACTGGAGCGGCCCAAGGGAGAAACTGCACTTAGAGCCTTACTTCATAGGCAAGTTTTAGCGCAGGTATTGCCCAGCCATCCACCATGCAAATTCCCTCCTCCAACCCGGCCAGGCCTACGCCTATGCGCAGCGGTGCGCAGCGCTTTGCCGATGCGGCCGACACCCGCGCCCTGGCGCAGCGCCGACTGCCGCGCATGGTGTTCGACTACATCGACGGGGCTGCAGGGCGCGAAACGGCGGCCAAGGCCAATTTGGCCGGGCTCGATGGGCTGCGCTTGTTGCCCCGCGTGCTGCAGCCCATTGAGGGCGCCAGCCTGGCGACACATTTTTTAGACCAAACCCTGGCCCAGCCCTGGGGCATTGCCCCTATGGGCATGTGCAACCTAGCCTGGCCCGGCGCCGACACCATGCTGGCGCGTGCCGCAAGCCAAAGAGGCATGCCGCTGGGCGTGTCCACCGCCGCCTCCACCAATTTGGAGACCCTGCGCCGCTTGAGCGCGGGCCAAGCCTGGTTTCAGCTCTACGTGACGGGCGGCACTGACGCAGCGCTGGCGCTGGCAGACCGTGCGGCGCAGGCGGGTTACCGACATTTGATCTTGACGGTGGATGTGCCCAAAGTGGCGCCACGTCCACGCGATGTGCGCAATGGTTTTGCCATGCCGCTGCGCCTGGGTCCGGCGCAGTATTGGGACTTTGCCCTGCATCCGGCTTGGTCGCTGTCCACGCTGTGGGCCGGTGTTCCACGCACGGCTAATTTTTCGGGGCAGGCCGCCTTTGACCGCTATGCCAGCCGCGCCGGTGCCAACTGGGAATTTTTAGACCGATTGCGAGCGCACTGGAAGGGCCACCTCATCGTGAAAGGGGTCTTGCATCCACAAGATGCCGTACGTATTCGCGATGCCGGTGCCGACGCGGTCTATGTATCCAACCACGGCGGGCG
>CAMBNY010000016.1 GCA_945869165.1 Comamonas sp. lk
CCGGGTGGTCAGTTGCGTGTCTCAACTCCGAATTTTATGGTTGAAACTCATTTCAATCTCCCCAAAGGATGAATCATGGTCGTTATTCGACTCGCCCGTGGTGGTGCTAAAGCCCGCCCGTTTTTCAGTATCGTCGTTGCCGACAAGCGCACCCGCCGCGACGGTCGCTTCATTGAGCGCATCGGGTTTTACAACCCTATCGCTACGGCCAATGAAGAGCGTATCCGCATTGCGCAGGACCGTTTGACCTATTGGAAAGGCGTAGGTGCTCAGGCTTCGCCTACGGTAGAGCGTCTGATTAACCAGGCCGCCGCCAGCGCGCCGGTCGCAGCCTAAAGTGTCCCTTAAAGGGTTTGCGCCTTGCGGTGCAAACCCTTTGCGGCAAACCTTATTTCGCATGATCGCAGGCCTGGAGCCCGCTGAGCTTCCGGCAGATGCCATCGAAGTGGCACGCATTGGCGAAGCCTGGGGCGTCAAAGGTTGGTTTAAGGTACTGCCGTTTAGCGCCCAGCCCGAGGCGCTTTTTTCTTGCAAGCGTTGGTATTTGCTGCCCACGGAGCGTGGCACACCGACATTTGCCGGCGTTGTCAAAATCGCCATCAAAGAGGCCAAAGAGCATTCCGATACCGTGGTCGCCAATGCCCACGAGGTGCTAGACCGCGACGCGGCCGAGGCCTTACGCGGCGCACGCGTGTTTGTCCCACGCTCCAGCTTTCCCACCGCCGAGCCCGACGAGTACTACTGGGTGGACTTGATCGGCCTGGACGTTGTTAATCGCCAGGACGAGCCCATGGGGTGCGTGCGGGAATTACTTTCGACCGGCGCTCAAACCGTCTTGGTTTTGGAATTTTCAGCAGACGGCAAGGCCCAGGAGCGCATGATCCCCTTTGTCGCTGCCTTTATCGACGAGGTGGACTTGGCTGGACGGCGTATCCGCGTGGACTGGCAGAGCGACTACTGAGGGGCCCAGCCGTGCGCTTTGACGTCATCACTTTGTTCCCAGAGTTGTTCGAGCCTTTTTTGCGCACCGGCATTACCCGGCGCGCTTTTGAATCGGGGCAGGTGCAGGTTTGTCTGCACAACCCCCGCGACCACGCCGAAGGCAATTACCGCCGCGTCGATGATCGACCTTTCGGCGGCGGCCCTGGCATGGTGATGATGGCCGAGCCCTTGTCACTGGCGCTGGCGCAGGCGCAGACGCAGCGAAGCCGGCACGCCAAAGTCATTCTTTTTTCTCCCCAAGGCCGCGTGTTGGACCATGGCACGGTGCAGCGCTGGGCGGCCAGCGAGGGGGCGGTACTTGTGTGCGGCCGCTACGAAGGGTTGGACCAGCGCTTTGTGGACCGCTATGTTGATGAGCAAATCAGCCTGGGCGACTTTGTGGTGTCCGGTGGTGAGCTGCCGGCCATGCTTTTCCTGGACGCGATCGCCCGCTTGCAGCCCGAGGTACTTGGCGACGTTCAGAGCCACCAGCAAGACAGCTTCAACCCCGCGCTAGACGGTTTGCTCGATTGCCCCCATTACACGCGACCGGAGGATTGGCAAGGTATCCCGGTCCCTGAGGTGCTGCTATCCGGGCACCACGAGCGGATAGAGCGTTGGCGGCGCAACCAGCGGTTATTGCTCACCGCCAGACTACGCCCTGAGCTGATTGCAGTCGCAAGGGCGGCCGGCGCTCTGGACGCGGCGGATGAAAAATTGCTGCGCGCCACGCCTTAGGGCCCCCAAGGCTGGTGCCGGGCGCTATATTAGCTGCGTCCTACCTAGATTGTTATACTAGCTGGCTAACCGATCCTCTGCATGGCCATACAAGGCGCAGCAATGGTGCTGACACGACAAGGTGACCCGTCCAGGGTTCCGGCGCTTGCAAGATCACGAAAGAAGCTATGAACCTTATCCAAATTTTGGAACAAGAGGAAATCGCGCGTTTGGGTAAAACCATCCCCGATTTCTCCCCTGGTGACACTGTCATCGTGAGCGTTAATGTGGTCGAGGGTACCCGCAAGCGCATTCAGGCCTACGAAGGCGTGGTGATTGCCAAGCGCAATCGCGGATTGAACAGCGGTTTTATCGTTCGCAAGATTTCTAGTGGCGAAGGCGTGGAACGCACTTTCCAAACCTACAGCCCCTTGATTGCCGGCATCGAAGTGAAGCGCCGCGGCGATGTGCGCCGCGCCAAGCTCTACTACTTGCGTGACCGCAGCGGCAAGTCGGCACGTATTAAAGAAAAGCTGCCGGCCAAAAAGACTGCCGCTTGATCGGTTCTTTGGCCACCACGAAAACCGCCCCGGGTCTCTCCGGCGGCGGTTTTTTTACGCGCCATAGCCTCGCTTTTGTAGCGCCCAAAGCATGAGCAACATACCGGCGTTTGACCCGCGTCAGGTGCCATTCGAGATGGTGGACGGGCATCTGCCTGCGGTACCTCGGGCGCACTTGGGTACGCATGCCCTTGCCCGGCGCTTTCGCGAACCGCCGGTTTGGGAGCCGGAAATACGCGTGGAGCCGCGCTTTATCGACCGGCAGCCAAGCGCTGCTTCTGTGTTGGTGGGTTTGGTCACCCATACTCGCCCCACGGTCTTGCTTACACAACGTACTGCCGACTTGCGTAGCCACGCCGGGCAAGTTGCGTTTCCGGGCGGAAAATCTGATGCGCAAGATCAGGACGCAGTTGCCACCGCCTTGCGCGAAGCACAAGAGGAGGTGGGTTTGCACCCGCGCCATGTGCGTGTCCTGGGCAGCCTGCCGCACTACACCACAGGCAGCGGTTTTGTAGTGACTCCCGTGGTCGCACTACTCGAGCCTGGCTTTTCGTGGGAAGCCAATCCGGGTGAGGTCGACGCCGTGTTTGAAGTGCCGCTTGACTATTTGATGAACCCAGCGCACCACAGGCGCCATACCTTGCAAACGCCCATAGGGCCGCGCCACTGGATATCTATGCCCTACCAGGATGGCGCCCATGAACGCTATATCTGGGGTGCTACTGCCGGAATGTTGCGCAACCTGTACCGTTTTTTGCTCCCTCCTTAGAGGCAGTTCTGGCTTGGCCCATCGGTATGATGCGGTGACATGAGCTTTTTCTCCATTCTCTTTGCTTTGTTGATTGAGCAGGCGCGCCCACTCAAAGACGCGAATTTTTTGCATACGCAAGTCCGTAGTGCCTTGTTCTGGGCGGTACGTCAGTTGGATACTGGGCAAGATTCGCACGCCCGCTTGGCCTGGGGTGCTGTCGTCCTCTTACCCGCAGCCCTGACAGCGCTGGTGCATTGGGGCTTGCTGCTTTGGCTGGGCTGGATCGCCGCGGTGATCTGGAACGTGGCGGTCTTGTACTTGACCCTGGGTTTTCGGCAGTTCAGCCACCATTTCACCGATATCCGCGATGCGCTCGATGCGGGGGACGAAGATGCCGCACGTAGTTTGTTGGCGCAATGGATGCAGATCGATGTATCGGACCTGCCGCGTAGCGAAATCGTCCGCCAAGTCATCGCGCATTCGGTACTCAATGCGCACCGCTGTGTGTTTGGCGTGTTTGCCTGGTATTCCTTGCTATCCGGATTGGGGCTGGGCCCCGCCGGCGCGGTCATGTACCGGTTAGCGGAATATTTTTCTTCCATTGCCAAACGACCGGTGAGCCCCGAGAGCCTGCTGCTTAGCCCCGTCTTGCGTGATTATGTGGCGTCGTGGTGGGAGCTGATCGATTGGTTTCCGGCGCGCCTGACGGCCATGGGTTTTGCTTTTGTGGGTAGCTTTGAGGATGCGATTGATCGCTGGCGTAAATTCGAAGCTGCGGTGCCCGGTGATAACGACGGCATTGTGTTGGCAGCCACTGCTGGCGCGGTGCATATTGGCCTGACCGACGTCGACGTGCAAAACGCGGCACCGGCGCCCCGTTTGGGCCATTTGCGTGCCATCGTAGGCCTAGTGTGGCGCACAGTGGTGATGTGGATGGTGATCCTGGCTTTGCTGTCCTTGGCGCGCCTGTTGGGTTAACGCTCCTGATGGAGAGGGCTTAGGCCTGCAAAATTGCGATGTAGCCGAAGGTGGATGGATGCACTTGGCGAGTGGTGACTCCAATTGAGTTTCGCAGCCTGTCCCTCGGTGTTGCTCCACGCATCAATAGCGCTTTTGCGAAAGCTCTTCGAACAAGTCTTTATAAATTTTGTAGCGTACTGGGCTGATGGGGCTGGGCTCGGCGGCACAAGCGCTGCGCACGCCGCAACCCGGTTCGTGCAAATGCGTGCAGTTGTAGAACTTACAGTCGCTGCCTTGCGCCTGGATATCGGGCATGAGCTTGCCCAAATCCATGGGCGCGATGTGGTGCAGGCCAAACTCCTGAAACCCGGGCGAATCGATCAATGCCGACTGCTTGTGCGCGTCCAGCCAGTACCAAGTGGTACTGGTGGTGGTGTGCTTGCCCGCCTGCAGGGCAATAGAGATTTCCTGCGTCAGCACCTTGGCTTGCGGCACCCAGCGGTTGATGAGTGAACTTTTGCCCGCGCCCGAGGGCCCCAGCACCAGGCTGGTCTTGCCAGCCAACAGGAAACGCAAGCGCTCGGTGTCGTCATCGGCGGCGTGCTGGACGGGCGTACCGTTCAAAGGTTTAAAAGCAGTAGCCAAAACCGCATACTGCATGGCGCGGTAGGGTGCCAGCCGCTCCCAGGCATTGGCGAACAAATCGCCGAGGTCGCGTTTATTGAGCACGATCAGCACATCTAATTGTTGTGCGGCGGCGGCAATTAAAGCGCGCGATAGTTGGCCGTCGGAGAACTCTGGTTCGGCTGCGAGGACGATGACGACCTGGTCGATATTGGAAGCAAAGGACTTGGTGCGGATCTCGTCCTGGCGGTACATCAAATTGCGCCGGGGAAGAACTTTTTCGATCGTGCCCTCGTCCTGCGTGGCCAGCCAGAGCACCCGGTCCCCGACCACGGTCTGACTTTTTTTGCCACGTGCATGGCATATCACTTTGCGCCCCGACTGGGTTTCTACCCACACATGCCGGCCATGACCGGCGATTACCAGACCTTCTTGCAGACCGACCGACTCAGCCAAGCGGGTTCCCCACTTGCTCGGGGCTTAGCAAGGCATCGACCAGCGCGGCGCAACGGAAATCGCGGTGAGAAATACCAGCCACATCGTGTGATCTCCAACGCACGCTACAGCTTTTGTAGGCGAGCAACATATCCGGGTGGTGGTCTTGCTGCTCGGCCATGAAGGCCACGGCATTGGCAAATGCCAGGGTTTGGAGGTAGCTTGCGAAGCGGAAGGTTTTTTCCATCGCCAGCGTTTCGCCATCACCCCACAGATTCCAGCCGTCCAAGCTGGCTAGTCGTGCGATGACTTGCGGGCCGCTCAGGGCCTGGCTTTTGGCGCTTTGGGGTGTGGAAGCGGCTAAGTTCATTCGGTGCTTTTACAAGGGCGCCGCCAGCATGCGACCTAGGCGTTCAGAGGCCGGTGGGTGCGAGTAATAAAACTTCACATACAAAGGGTCAGGCGTCAGCGTGGATGCATTGTCTTCGTATAGCTTCAGTAATGCCGAGGCCAGATCGGCGCCGCGCGTTTGCGCCATGGCATAGGCGTCGGCTTCAAACTCGTGTTTACGTGAAATTTGTGCGAACAAGGGGCCGAGAAAACCGGTGAACGAGGGCAGGGCCAGCATAAACAGCAGCAGCGCCAGTGCATCGTTAGCCCCGTTCAAATTGGGCATGATGCCCAGGCCGGTATAAAACCACACCTGCCCACTGGCCCATCCCAGCAAGGCAAAGCCAACTAGGCTCATAGCGAAAATAGACACAATGCGTTTGAGAATATGTTTGTGCTTGAAATGGCCTAGCTCATGGGCCAGTACTGCATCCACTTCCTCGGGCGTGAGGCGGGCCAGCAAGGTGTCGTAAAACACCACCCGCTTGGATGCACCAAAGCCTGTGAAATAGGCATTGGCATGGGCGCTGCGTTTGCTGCCGTCCATCACATAAAAACCTTGCGCCTGAAAGCCGCAACGCTGCATCAAGGCGCGCACGCGCTCGGTCAAAGTGGCATCGTCCAACACTTGAAATTTATTGAACAGCGGCGCAATCCACGTCGGATAAATCAGCATAGCCAGCAAATTAAACCCCATCCATAAGCCCCAGGTCCAGGCCCACCAGTGCGTTCCAGCAGCAGCCATCAGCCAGAGCACCAAGGCCAGCAAGGGCGCGCCGATTAACACTCCCAAGAGCAAAGACTTAAACAGGTCTTGCACCCACAGCTTGGCGCTGGTTTTATTAAAGCCAAAGCGCTCTTCAATTACAAACGTGGCGTATAGCGAGAAAGGCAATTCCAGAAGCGTGTTGATGGCAGTAAATGCTCCCACCAGGGCTAGTTGTTGCCACAAGCCCGCACCCATGGTCTCTAGCAGCGCGCCGTTCAATGCCGATAAGCCACCAAGCAGGGTCCAGGCCAATGTCAGGGCGGCGCCCCAGGCCAATTCGATCAAACCGAAGCGTGTTTTGACCACCGTGTAATCGGCGGCGCGCTGGTGTGCTTGCAGGGTAATGGTGGCTGAGAAGGTGGGTGGCACCGCGTCACGGTGGGTCGCCACATGGCGGATCTGGCGGGTCGCCAGCCACAATTTCAGCAAAAGGCTGCCGATGAGGGCTAGCGCAAAAATCAGGGTTAGTGTGTCGGAGGGATTGAGCGCGGTGTCTTGCATAGGGACGCAGTTTAGGCCATCGGCGACAATCGGGCCCATGCAAGCCCCCTCAAACCCCCTTCCCAAATCCGACAAAAACCTCGTCTGGCTGGACTGCGAAATGACGGGTCTGCACCCGGCGCGGGACCGTATCATCGAAATTGCCGTGGTCGTCACCGGTCCTATGCTGGAGTCGCGCACCGAGGGCCCGGTGTTGGTTATCCACCAGTCGGACGCGCAACTCGACGCGATGGACGCCTGGAACAAAGGTACCCACGGCAAAAGCGGCCTGATCGACAAAGTACGCGCGTCCACGGTTAACGAGGCACAGGCCGAAGATGCGTTGATCGCATTTTTGGCGCAGTACGTGCCTGCTGGCGCCTCGCCCATGTGCGGCAACACCATCGGGCAGGACCGGCGTTTTCTTACTGCTTACATGCCGCGCTTAGAGGCTTTTTTCCATTACCGCAATCTGGATGTCAGCACCCTAAAAGAACTCAGCCTGCGCTGGCGTCCTGAGGTGTATGCCGGTTTTAAGAAACAGCAAAAGCATACTGCGCTGGCTGACGTACATGAATCCATCGATGAGTTGGAACACTACCGGACCCATTTTTTGAAGGTCTGAAGCACCGAGGGTGCATTGCGCATGCGGTCTGGTACGGGAGCCGTGGTACCAGTGCCTTGACTGGCCTCCAGGTTTGCGTATTAGTACAAACCCGAATCCGTGCCATAATCAAGGGCTTCGCTAAGCGGCGGCACGGCAATCAGGCCGGCGTCAGCGAAATTTGCACATCTCCCAACATTCACCGGGTCCATTTAAGAGGACCCCAGCCGCACCGGCAGCGTAGCAGACGCATCAGGCGCGGCCTCCGTTTGATGGTTGATGTTTTTTAACCATTGACGGAACGCCCACCTCGCGGGTGGCGTTGCTGTGTGAGTGAAACTATGACTGATTCTTTGATCGCATCGGGCGAATTCGCGCCTGAGAATACCTTTTCAACCCAAGACGGCGAGGCTTTCCAGCCGGACCACAGCGCAGCGCAGGGCATCTTGGACGATGCCGTAGCCGCTTCGGACGATGCGCAAGCGGCACCAGCGGAGCCCAACGGCTTTTTGGCACTGGATCTGGCGCCTGAGCTGATAAAAGCCTGCATGGACTTGGGCTACACCCAGCCCACACCCGTGCAAACCAAAGTTATCCCTTTGGCTTTGCCCACGGAAGGCGCCGACAATGGCGCGAAAAAATACATCGATCTGATGGTGTCCAGCCAAACCGGTAGCGGCAAGACCGCCGCGTTTTTGCTCCCGGTATTGCATACCTTGCTCAAGCAAATGGCACAGGCTGAAGCCGATGAGCGCCAGGCCTACGAAGACGCCGTGGCGCAAGCCGCTGCCAATGGTGAAGCGCCTCCGAAGCGCCCCAAGCGCAAAGACCCAACCAATACGCGCAATTTCAAAGCCCCTACGCCCGGCGCACTGATCGTGTGCCCCACCCGCGAACTGGCCCAGCAAGTTGCCCATGACGCGATCGATCTGGTGCAGCACTGCCGTGGTCTGCGCGTTGCCAATATCGTCGGCGGCATGCCTTACCAGTTGCAAATTGCTAAGCTGCAAAACGCTAATTTGGTAGTGGCTACGCCAGGGCGTTTGCTGGACTTGCAGCGCTCTATGCAAATCAAGTTAGACCAAGTGCAATTTTTGGTGGTGGACGAGGCCGATCGCATGCTCGACCTGGGCTTCTCGGACGACCTAGCAGAGATCAACCAGCTCACCATCGACCGCAAACAAACCATGATGTTCAGCGCCACCTTTGCGCCGCGCATCCAGCAATTGGCGGCCCGCGTGATGCGCGAACCCCAGCGCGTGAGCATCGATAACCCGCAGGAAAAACACGTCAACATCAAGCAGGTGTTGTACTGGGCCGATAACGCCCAGCACAAGCGCAAGCTGCTGGACCACTGGCTGCGCGACACTGGTATCAACCAGGCCATTGTGTTTGCCAGTACGCAGATTGAATGTGATGGCCTTGCCAACGACCTGCAGCAAGACGGCTTTGATGCGGTGGCCTTGCACGGCGCGCTCAGCCAAGGCCTGCGCAACCGTCGCTTGATGGCGCTGCGCCAGGGCCAGGTGCAGATTTTGGTGGCGACCGATGTAGCCGCGCGCGGCATCGACGTGCCCACGATTACCCATGTGTTTAACTTTGGCCTACCGATGAAGGCCGAGGATTACACCCACCGCATTGGCCGTACCGGCCGGGCTGGGCGTGACGGTTTGGCGATCACCTTTGCCGAATTGCGCGACCGCCGCAAGATTTTTGATATCGAGGCCTACACCCGCCAGCCGATCAAGGCCGAAGTGGTAGCCGGTTTAGAGCCCAAGCAACGCATTCCCGAAGCGCCTCGCCCAGGTTTTGCCGCGCGCGATGGTGGTGGTGGCCGCGATGCACGTGGCCCGAGCCGTGGCTTTGCCGGTCCGCGTGAAGGCGGCTTTGGTGGCGGCGACCGCCGTGGCGGTTTTGCCGATGCCGGTACCCGCGAATTCCGTGGCGCGGCCCGCGAAGGCTTTAGCTACGAGCGCAAAGGCGGCTTTAATGACCGCTTTGCAGGTCAAGGCGCACCGCGTGGCGACTTTGCCCCGCGCCGCGATTTCGCGCCTCGTGCGGATGCCGGTGCACCGCGCGGTGACTTCGCGCCACGCCGTGATTTCGCGCCCCGCGCCGATGCCGGTGCCCCGCGTGCAGACTTTGCCCCGCGCAAAGATTTTGCGCCTCGTGCAGACTTTGCTCCGAGAAAGCCAGCACCTGGCAAGCCTGCAGGCTTTGCCAAACCCGGTAACGGCGGCAAAGTGTTTGTGCCGCGTGATGCGAAAAAGCGCCCTGCGCGCAGTGCAACTTAAATAACTTGCGCAAGCGCCTTGCGGGGCTGCGCCAGCATGGGGATATTTAGACAATGGCCGCATTTATTGCGGCCATTGTTTTGTGGCAACAAGCGCCTGCCAGCGCATTGTGAATGGGGCTTAGCAATCAAGCGCAGATCGCGCGTGGCGCAACGGGCTGCAGTGACCCTCACTTAGATGATGGACTGGGGCTTATTCCAAAATCGTTTCAGCGCTGGCAATATGAACAGCGAGCAGGCAACCGTTTGGCGTGTAGGAACTGTGCTCGGTACCGCTGCGCAACCATACCAAATCCCCTTTGCGGTAGTGGGTTCCGTCGTTATCGATGAGCTCACCTTCGAGAATGAGAAATTGTTCATTTCCATTGTGTGCATGGGGTCGGGTGCTCAGACCCGCTGGCATGCGGTAGACATGAAATCCAATGCCTAATGGCAATCCCGAATCCAATTGCAATATGGCGTCGCCATCGGAACGTCCATCTGGGTACACAAAGGGTGTGAAAGACGCTTCAAAGATATTGGCAACGCGCCTATCGCCGGCTTTGATCGATTGAATGGGTGTCATGGATGCTTCACTTTTTTCATTGGGGTGGCTAAAGGTGTCTCAGGCGACAGCAAGCCCACAGTTTATGGCGCTTGGCGATAGGCGCTTCAAAAAACCGTCGGTAGCTTAGACCCATCTTGGCTTAGATTTCCTACAGTGAGTGCCAAGGCCAGGCCAGCCAGCGCGATAGATCCCCATAGCGCAAAAGTGTAATGCCCGGTCGCATCGTACAAGGACCCCGCCACCGCAGGGGCAAGCAGTCCTGCCATTCCCCAAGCTGAGAATATGCGGCCGAAGACGGCGTTGAATGCAGCGTCACCGTAAAGCTTGCGCACGATGACCGGTATTGCGGAGATCAATGCACCGTAGGCTATCCCACATAAAAGTAGCAAAGTCAAAACCAGGTCGGGCTCGGACGCCAGAATTAATCCTGCGTGGGCAAACAGAGAGAGCAAGATTGGCATCATCAATGCGATGCGTGCACCGACCCGCTGCATCCAAGTTCCGCCGAATATGCTACCGGCAATGCTGCCTAAGGCCATCAAGATAGGGGCCCAAGAGGCCTCTTGCACGGACGCACCGGCCTGGCTAGCAATAGCGGGGCCGTGTGCGATGGCCATTAATCCACCGCTGACTCCCAAAAAGTAAATTAACCACAATCGCGCCACAGTTTTAATTGACGTGGGCACTTTGGCATCCAGCTTAGTTTCCGTCGCCAAGCCTTCCACGGCGGGCTGCAACAGGCAGCCTGCCAGCAGTGAGGCAGCCACGAGATGGGCGGCTAGCAACACCAAGGCACTTGCGCTGCCGTCTTGCGTTGCAATGGGGCTTAGCACATAGGAATACGCAGCGGCACCAGCCCCGTAGGCAGCGGTAGCTAGGCCAACCGTCAGCCCACTTTGCGCGGGTGCTGCGGCGGCTGCTTGCTCCAAAGTAATGCTGTAGGCAACACCATTACAAAAACCGAAGACCAGGCCGTATCCGAGCAAGCAACTGTAGAGTCCAGGCCCATAGGCGGCTAGTAGCAAACCACAGGAACCAATAAGGCCGCTGGCAAACGTTAACAGTCTTTGGGAGCCACGCGACCCAAAATAGCGGCTGGTATAGACGCCCCCTGTCAAACTTGCGATGGCCAAGGAATAAACCAGGCTCACGCTGGCACGATCCGATTGCAAGCTGATCTGCAAGGGCGCAAGCAAAACACCAAACGCGTGAATGGACCCAAATACGAAACTCAGCAATAGGGCGCCGGACAAGGTGCGGATGTCAAAGCCTTGGGTGCGCGCAGTCAAGTCATGACCTATCAGTCCTGCGCATTAGGATTGCGCCTGACGGTTTTGCTTTGTAATCTCTTTTCTTGCAGAAAAAACAAACTCCGCTCGGCGTATACGAGTACCTTGGTAAGCGTCAATAGCCGCAACCATCCAGATAAAGAATAATCCTGCAGGATGCACTAGGAACCAACGCCGCGCGGGATAAGCGCGTGCTGCGCATACGCTGGCCGGTATCAGGGTCATGCTGACCCAGCCAAAGAGTACCGCAAAAAACGAAAAGCAATGGCGCGCTGCGGCATCTTTTTTTGCAACTGACCACCCGAAGGAAGCAAGAAGCCCACTACCAAGATACATCGAGGATGTGGTGGCTTAGCTGGAAAAGCTTCAGTCATGTGGGCTCCAAAATTTTAATTATGTTCGCCAAGGTGCTCAGTTTGGTTTCCAGAAATTCCGCCGGCACTTGCAATTGACCAAAGTGGCTGTTGCGCAGCACTATGCAATGGACCGGACTTGATTGCGCGATTTATAGCAAGTAGCGCATTCCGTCAGGCCGTAGCGCGAGGTACTTGGTATAGGGATCCTTTAGCATTTCATGCCGGTAAGCTAGGTCGCGCGATGGAGAGAATCTGCTGGGTAGGGCCCGCGCTTAGGAACGCGGGCGGGTCTTGTCGGGGTCGTAATGGGGAAAACGCACTACCTCGGCGGCAAAGCGCTTTTGCTGACCGTCCAGCTTACCGATTTCTAAGGCAGTGCCGTTCGCACTGTGATGCACGTCCACACGGGCCAGCGCAATGGTTTTACCCAGCAGGGGTGATCGCATACCCGAGGTGACTACGCCGACCTGCGCGCGCCCGGCGTACACGCTATCGCCGTGACCCACGGCCTCGGTGCTACCAATGTCCAGCCCCACCAGCTTATGCGCCGGGTTGTCTTTGCGCCGCTGTAGCGCCGCGCGGCCGATGAAGTCGTCGGTTTTGCCTTTGAGCGGAACCGTGAAGCCGATGCCCGCTTCGAACGGATCGGTCTGGTCCGAGAACTCATACGCCGCAAAAATTAGCCCGGCTTCGATGCGCACCAAGTCCAGTGCATCCAGACCCATGGGCATCAGTCCATGCGGCTGCCCGGCGGCCATGACAGCATCAAATACAGCGCAGGCATCACGCGGGTGGCACCAGACCTCGTAGCCCAGTTCGCCGGTGTAGCCGGTACGCGAAACCATGAGCGGCGGGCCGTTGGCGTCACCCAGACGGCCCACGGTGAAGCGGAACCACTCCAGCTCGGCCAGCGTGGGCTGGTGCGGCGGTGTCCAGATGATGGGCGCAAGCACGGCACGGCTGGCCGGACCTTGCACGGCAAGGTTATGCAGCTGATCCGTGGAGTTGCGTATGAGGACTTGTAAGCCCAGGGCTTTGGCCTGGTCTTGCAGCCACACGCCGCCAAAGTCGTCGCCGCCGATCCAGCGGAAGTTGTCGCGGCCTAGGCGCAGCAGGGTGCCGTCGTCAAGCATGCCACCATGCGGGTAGCACAGGGCTGAATACACGACCTGCCCAATGCCGAGCTTCTTCACATCCCGCGTCAGGCAATGTTGCAACAGGGTCTCGGCGTCGGGCCCGGTGACTTCAATTTTGCGCAAGGCCGACAAATCAATCAGCACCGCTTTTTCACGGCAAGCCCAGTACTCGGCAATCGGGTCGCTCTTGGCGTAGCTACGCGCCAGCCAGAAGCCTTTGTATTCGACGAAGTTACGGGTCAGCGCCGAGGTGCGGGGATGGAATGCGGACTGTCTGCTCATGGTGGGCTCCGATGCGGGCGTAAGCCGGTGCGCAATACTGGTGGGAAAGGCGTGGCCCGCGTCGAACACGCGCACCAGAATGTCCGTGGGGTTCCAGCCATTGGCCGGGCTGGTGTCGTCAGGGCAGGCGGAGGACACGCAGACCAGATCGGTCAAGGCCCGCAGCAGCACGTAGTCGCCGGGGCGCGACCAGGGCTCGTCCGAACCCACCACGCCGTGGGCGTCGATGAAAGTGTTAAAGAAAAAATTGATCGCCATCCAGCCGCGCCGACCGCTAATGCCGAAGCCCTCCAGGGCCAAGTTGAAGTTGTCGCTGCAATTGTTGTGGCCGGGATAGCCCAGGTCGTCGTAGTACTTGGCGGCGCAGGCCATCGCAAAAGCATCGTGGCGGCCTACCGTGTCTTGCACCACTTCAATCAGCGCCGTCATGTCCTGGTCGTAGTACTTGGCATGCAGGCCCGGCATGGGGTAGGAGTGCCCCATCAGGGTGCGGGTGGTGGTCACGTCCAGCGGCAGTTGCAAACCTTGATCCAGCTTGGCCTGCGAGAAGCACTGAAAGTCTGTGCATTGTTTGCCGTCGACATCGATGATCTGGATGTACTGTCCGGCCTTGACCGCGTAAGCGCGGGCAGTGGCGTTTTTTACCAGCAGGTCTTGTAAGGGCTCAAGGCCGTCAAACTGCCGCTGCGCGTGGGCACGGCTTGCCGACCCCTGGTCGGCTTCCAAAGCGCTTTGAGAGAGCGACCCGTCTTCAGCCATGCGTGCCACAGTTACTCCCATTCATTGAGGGTGGCGCGCCAAAAGGCGGGCCGCCGGATGCCCTGCCTTCTAGGGCTTTAGCGCAAGTAGGCTTGCATGGAATCATCGAGCGCGTCTTTCCATGGCGTATGGTGCGGAGGCGCCATTGTTCCGGTAATCAGTGATTTGTAGCTGTTATCGCGAAAGCCCATGATGTTTTCTACTTTGTGCTGTTTCCATGCAAAAAACGCCTCGTTCATGCCCTTGATATCAAAGTCTGGGTAATCTGTGAGGTCTACCAAGGATTGCACGTAGGCGCCTTGGTATTCAATGGCTTCATGCGAGTCGGCCAGCGCCGCTTCACGGTCTGCCCAGGCCTGTCCGTCGGCCTGCATGGACGGCAAATCAGGCAGCGCGATGCGGCCCATCATCACATCACGTGCAAACCACGCCTGTGCGTCAAACATATTGAAGGTGTACCACTGGTCTTGCATACCCAAATAAAACAGCTTAGGGTTAGCCTCCCAAGCGACGCCCCGGTACAAGTTGCGCGGCCAAAGGCGATTGTTGGTTTGTAGACGCAAGGTATCGGGCAGGAAAGAAAAATGGTGCAGATAACCGGTGCACAAAATCACCGCATCCACTTCTTTGCTGCTTCCGTCTTTGAAGTGCGCCACCTTGCCGACCAGTTTTTGCAGCAGGGGTTTTTCTTCCCAGTTGGCCGGCCAGTCGTAGCCCATGGGGTTGGTACGGTGGCTGACCGTGACCGATTTGCAGCCGTATTTCCAGCATTGGGAGCCGATGTCCTCGGCCGAATAACTGGTGCCGATGATCAGAATATCTTTGTCGACAAACTCGACCGCGTCGCGGAAATCATGGGCATGCAAAACCCGGCCGGGGAAGTCTTCAAAGCCGGGAAAATGGGGCACGTTGGGTGTGGAAAAGTGGCCGTTGGCGACCACGACAAAGTCGAATTGCTCGGTGTAGGTCCGGTTGCCCACCAGGTCATGGACCGTGACATCGAACAACTGGGTCTTGTCATCAAAGGTGACGCTGCGCACCGGCGTGCGAAAGCGGATCCAGGGGCGCACCTTGGCTTTATTGACGCGGCCTTCGATGTAATCAAACATCACGGCGCGCGGCGGGTAAGAGGCGATTTGGCGCCCGAAATGCTCTTCGAAGCTGTAATCGGAAAACTCCAGCCCCTCTTTGGGGCCGTTGCTCCATAAATAGCGGTACATCGAGCCGTGCACCGGCTCGCCGTATTCATCCAAGCCAGTGCGCCAGGTGTAATTCCACAAGCCGCCCCAGTTGTCTTGCTTTTCGAAGCACACGACTTCGGGGATCTCAGCCCCTTTGCTTGCTGCCGACTGAAATGCCCTCAGCTGAGCCAGCCCCGAAGGACCTGCGCCAATGACTGCTACACGTTTTTTCATAATGCGAATCTCAAAATTGAATGTAAAAAACTGAAGTTGCGAAGCCATTGGTATCCGGCGATGCCTCGAACCATTTACGAGGGTATTCACCTAAGCCCATACTCCGCAAAGTCAACATAATCGGGTATAGTGAAATTTAGTTGCACACAGGTAACTAAGCGTGCAGCGGCATCGTATCGCAAATTCTTAGCAATTGAAAGGAAATTTATGACTGCCTCGTGGAGATTTTCAGTCCTGGCCGACCGTCATCGCGCGCTTGGTTCCCAGTTGGAGGATTGGAGCGGCATGGGTACCGCCTGGTCGTATTCCAAAGACGCGGACGAGGAATACATGGCGGTCCGTACCAAGGCCGGTTTGATGGACGTTTCAGGGCTGAAGAAAATCCATATCAATGGGCCGCATGCCAGCCATTTGCTCGATCGTGTAACCACGCGCAATGTGGAAAAGCTAGCCCCTGGTAAGAGTGTCTATTGCTCCATGTTGGATGAACGGGGCAAATTCATTGACGACGGCATCATCTACCGCTTCGCACCCAATTCTTTTATGTTTGTGCATGGCTCGGGGGCGGGTCATGAATCACTGGTGGCCGCCTCTACCGGCAAAGACGTATCCATCCGCTTTGACGACAACATCCACGATTTATCCTTGCAAGGCCCGCTGGCGGTTGACTTTTTGGAAAAGCATATTCCGGCGGTGCGTAAGCTGGCGTATTTTTCCCACATGCCTGCGATGTTGTACGGGCACCCGATCACGCTCTCGCGTACCGGCTATACCGGTGAGCGGGGTTACGAGATTTTTTGCCGTGGCCAGGACGCAGGCCACATTTGGGACTCGATCTTGTCCGAAGGTGCCTCCATGGGCATCATTCCTTGCCGCTTCACGACGCTGGATATGTTGCGCACAGAGAGCTATCTGGTCTTTTTTCCTTTTGACAACTCCGAGATGTACCCCTTCGCCAACGAAGCCCCCGGCGACACGCTGTGGGAGCTGGGATTGGACTTCACCGTCAGCCCCGGCAAGCAGGGTTTCCGTGGGGCGCAAGAGCATTACCGCCTCAAGGGTAAGGAGCGCTTCAAACTGTTTGGCCTCAAGCTCGATAGCCAAGAGGCGGCCAAAGAGGGCAGCCTGGTGTTTCACGGTGACAAGCAGGTGGGGGTCGTCACCTGCCCCATGTATTCGCCCCTGAACCACTGGTCTATTGCGATTGCGCGGCTGGACGCGCCGGTGTGCGTGCAAGGCACGGCGTTGACCGTGCGTGGGCCGGGCGGTGACGTCAAGGCCATTGCCCACGAAATGC
The DNA here is from genome assembly GCA_945869165.1 of Comamonas sp. lk. Classification (GTDB taxonomy): domain Bacteria; phylum Pseudomonadota; class Gammaproteobacteria; order Burkholderiales; family Burkholderiaceae_C; genus Allorhodoferax. The sequence continues at coordinate 16,646 of CAMBNY010000016.1, forward strand.
CTTTCTACGACAAGGACAAAAAGCGTCGCACTGTCCAGGATTGAGCACGCTGCGCCATCAATCCCTAGCGCCCCGCCACAACGGGGCGCAAATTTGTTTGCCTTTGCAGCCCAAAGCGGTAGCACGAGCCCCAGCCACGAAAGACCCCCCATGAGCCATCCCACAGCCGTTTGTTTCCCTGCTCCCGATGCCAAGCCCAGCACCGCCAATTTGGACGGATGGGTGGTGACCGAAGGCAGCCCCACCATGAAAACCTGGGTGCAACATACCTCACACGATGGCAGCATGATTTCCGGCACCTGGGAGGCCACGCCGGGCAGCTACCACGCCACCTATGCGGCCTACGAATTTGTCCACATCATGGAGGGTGAGATCACCATCACCCCGGACGGCGGAACACCGGTCCATGTGGGGCCGGGCGATGCATTTGTCATCGAGGCGAATTTCAAAGGCATATGGAAGATAGAAAAGCCCGTTCGCAAACACTTTTGTGTACAGCTGAAGTAAGCCTCGCCCCGAGAGGAGGCCCCATGGCCCTATCCGATATTGATATGGCCCAAGCTGCCACACTTCAACCCATCATGCAGATCGCACAAGAGCGGCTGCACATTCCAATGGAGGCGCTGGAACCCTAGCCATGATTCCAGTCGCGCTTTTAATCTTTTCAGCCTCGCTCTGGGGCTTGGCGTGGTGGCCGCTCAAGTACTTCGCTTCCCAAGGGCTGGGCGGGCCTATGGTTGCGTTGTTAACTTTTGGTGGCTTGGGCCTTATCAGTCTTCCCTTGCTGGTGCGTGAGTTTGCGCAGTGGCGCCATTGTGTGCCCCTGTTTTTATTGTTGACTCTGGTGGGTGGGTGGGGCAACACGGCCTATATCAGTGCCTTGCTTGCGGGGGACGTGGTGCGTGTAGCCCTGTTGTTTTACCTGGCGCCGGTGTGGGGCGTTGTGGGCGGGCGGATATTCTTGGCTGAACGCATCACTATGAGACGCGCGGGCGCACTGGTATCGGCACTGATTGGTGTTTTTATGGTCGTCGGTGGTGCCAGCGCTTTCGCAGCGCCATTGGGCTGGACTGATTTTCTTGCCGTCACTGCCGGCCTTGCTTTTTCGGCCAACAACATCGTGGCGCGTCACGCGCAGGCCATTCCCAATGCCAGCAAAACGATTGCGCTTTTTTTGGGTTGTTTGCTCACGTCCATGGCCTTGCTCAGCTTTCAAGAAGGCCTTGGTGCCCTGGCTCTTCCAGAGCTGCCTACACAAGTGTGGTGGTATTTGGCCGCTTACGCTATTGGATGGTTGGCACTGGCCACAGCCACCTGGCAATGGAGCGTGACCCGCATGGAGGCGGGTCGCTCCGGGGTGATCTCGATTGCGGAACTGATCGTGGCATTGCTGTCCGCCGCTTTGATTGGTGGCGAGGTGATGGACGCCTGGGAATTGGCCGGTGCGGGCCTGATTGCGGTAGCGGCCGTGTTGGCGGCGCTGGAGCCCGCTGCCAAAGCCGGGCCTGCCAGTGCTTGATACGTGGCGCCCGTGCGCAAACTTCAACGGCCCCAGCGCATGGTGCTTGTGATAGCTGTTCCCTTTCATGATGGATGGCCTATTTTTGGCGTACTAGGGTTTATGAATCCCCGCAGCAGACGCGATCTACTGCCATGTACTAGGGTAAATCCGCACCCAAAGCTCTTCCATTTTTTCTAAAAGTGATGCAACATCAGGATAATTTGTTTCCTCATGGGAATTTTTGAGACGCCTAAAGATTTATGCCTGAACCCATGTAAAGAGTCAACCGAAATAGAAGGGGACTTTTTTTGTGACCGGGTTTCTTAATTTTCTGATAGTTCCATGGAGGCCTATGAGACGACTGGTAAACGCTTTTTCGCAATCATCGAACGGCCATAGGCATCTGGTTCGAGTGACCGTAAGGCCTGCGGCCTATCCCTGCCAAGCATGCTGCGTTTTCGCATCGCTTGAACCTGTCACTTGGGAATTGGCGTGAGCATACCGAGTCGCCCCCGTTATAGCGGGCTCAGCCCCTTAACCGGCAACCAGCATTTGATGGTGGCCGATGGCGCCGGTGGGCAAGCGATTATGGACATGTCCAGGCAGGTGGCACCGGACTGGTTTGCAGGTGCCCATATCATTTACGTTGTGGGAGATGCAAGCCCAGCGTTTGCTGGCATGCCGCAGAAATTGCAAGAACTGCAAGCGCGCCAATGGCATGAGTCCCCCACGATTGCCAGCGCCTTGCCCCGAATTGCCAAGGTACTAGCGGATGCGCATATGGGCATGCGTTTGTATTTGGCGGGAACCGAAGGGCTTATCGGACAGGTGATGCAACTGGCTTTAGACAGTGGCATGGAACATAGCAGCATCAGTACCGAGCACCGTGGCACTTTAGCGCGCCGCTTGCAATGCGTCCATTGCAAAGGTATTACAGAAGAGGTGACCACCCAACCAGCGCAATGCGCCCACTGTGGTCTCTGGCTGCTAGTGCGTGACCATTACTCGCGACGCATAGGCGCTTTTCAAGGTGTCTGCATCCATGCAGAAGAGCCACTCAACATTCCTGCTGCCGTCACGAGTTTTCTATGAGCGCAGAACACCTCAAAATTGCGGTACGTGTGACAGAAGTGCACCCTGTTAATGCGTTGGTCACCCGCTTTTCATTGGAGGCCCTGGATGGGTCGGATCTACCGGTTTTCTCTGGTGGTTCACATGTTGTGGTTGAGTTTGGAGCTTGCAGGAACCCTTATTCCTTAATGGGCCATCCGTTTAACACGCGAAGCTATAGCATTTCGGTGCGGCGCGACGATGCGGGTCGTGGCGGCAGTCGCTACCTGCATGAACATGTCAAAGTAGGTGATACGGGCTTGATCGGCCACCCGGTCAATTTGTTTTCACTTAACCTGCGTGCCCATAAGCATTTGTTTATTGCGGGCGGCATAGGCATTACGCCGTTCATTGCGCAAATGGCACAGTTGTCACAGCCGGGGCAACGCGCCACAGCGCCTTTTGAACTGCACTATTGCGCACAAAGCGCAGACCTTGCGGCCTATGCCGATACGCTCAAGGGCCTGTATGCGGGCCGCGTGCAGACCTATTTTGACAATGCAAATCAACAATTAAACCTAGTTTCTTTATTGCAGGGCCAAGCGCTGGGGACGCATCTCTACGTCTGTGGTCCTAGTGGCATGATTGCCTGGGTGCGCACTACCGCGGCGCAATTGGGTTGGCCCAGCGAGTTTGTGCATTTTGAACATTTTTCCGCCCCCCAGCCCGGTAAGCCTTTTACGGTAGAGCTTGCCACTTCGGGCCGTAGCATCGAGGTCAGCGTGCGCCAAAGCTTTCTAGAAGCCTTGGAGGCTGCCGGCGTAAACCCGCCTTACTTATGCCGTGGTGGCGCATGCGGCCAATGTGAAACCCGCGTTCTTGCATGCGATGGAGTGATCGTGCACCGAGACCATTGGCTGAGCGAAGAGGAGCACCAAAGCGGTCAAAAAATCATGCCCTGTGTTTCGCGCGTTGACGGTCGTTCCATAACGATTGCGCGCTAAAGTCAGATCGCGCTGCAATGTTTTCGCTGATGTATCAGGAGTAAGCTGTGAGTCAAAACGTGCTGCAATTCAAAGAAGAAACGTTCCGGGATGACTTTGTTTATTCCAATTCTCGCTGGGCGATTGATCGTTTCCCGTTTCCCTTTGACAAGGACAGCTATATGTACGCTGTCAACCTAGAGCCCCACACCACAGGGCGTGCAGGCAGCGTCTATGAAAAATCTTTCGATGTCGACGAGCACTATGTTGCGGAGATGCGTGAACGTGCGCTGACCTTGTTGGAAGACCCTTTGCGCTGCCAGTCGCTTCCTCATATGACCCTGGCGGGCTGGGACTTGCTAGAGTTAATCATGACGCACAAGGCGCGTGATTACCCCGAACTTTTTGAACTGCATCGCGATGGATTGCAATGGCGCTGGGTCAACAAACCCTTGGGCATAGAGCAGTCCTTTATTTTTGGTGATGAAGCAAGCCTGCCTTATGGCCCCATGGAATACATCACCCGCCAAAGCCAGGGCGACTGGTGTGTGCTGGACCAGCGCGATGGAAACTTGTGGATGGACGCGGGTATGGTGACCACACAGGCCGATTGGTCGCTTGACTTCGATATCGGGATGAACTTTTTTGAGTGGCATGCGCCCGTGCCGTTGGCCCATGAGCTTGGTATTTTTCAACGCGCGTTGAAGTTTTTGCTGGCAATTCCCCAGGGTGCACCTGCTAGGCGCTTGAACTGGACTATGACGGTTCATCCGCGCCATGACACCAGTCCCGAGAATTACCCTAAGTGGGGTCCTGACCGCACTGCAGTGACCGCCGAGAACGTAGCAGAGTTGATGTATCTGCGCGTTGAGTTGCAGTCTTTTTGGCGCCTTCCGAGGTCCAATGCGCTTGTGTTTCCGATTCGCTGCTACCTTATTCAGCTTAATGAATTGGTAAGCCACCCTAAGTGGGCCAAACGCTTTCACCGGGTTCTGCGCGATCTTCCCAAGGAGTTGGCGGAATACAAAGGGTTTGAGCGCAATCGCGCATTGATGGTGCATTGGCTTTCTCAATTTGACGATGGTGCACTTACGTCGCCAGGCGGCGGACCCAATTAGTTCTCGCGGCTAGGTGGGGGGGGCCACCGATGCTTTTTTTATGTTCCCTCAGAAGGAAATTACTTATGACTACTGCTGAAAGCGCGCAAGCGCAGGGTTTACAGAGAAAGATAGGCTGGACCGGCGCATTCTGGGTTGCCAGTGGCGTGCCGGCGTTAGTCCTGTTTTCGATTGGCTCCATCGCCGCCACGGTGGGAAAGCCTGCGTGGATTGTCTGGGCCATCTCCATTGCCTTTGGGTTTTTGCAGGCATTTACCTATGCTGAAATTGCCGGCTTGTATCCCAACAAGTCAGGGGGTGCCTCGGTCTACGGTGCGATGGCCTGGTTGCGCTACAGCAAATTTGTGGCACCTATTTCAGTGTGGTGCAATTGGTTTGCCTGGTCTCCCGTGCTGTCTATCGGCTCGGGGCTCGCGGCGGGCTATTTGCTTATGGCTTTGTTCGCGCCCGATGCCGCTATCAACACCTGGCAAATTACGCTGCTGGACCTGGGAGCGATAAAAACCGGGCTCACTTTGCGTATCAATGCGGTCTTTATTCTTGGCGCGACGATCTTGCTTACCGTGTTTGGCATTCAGCACGGTGGTATTTTGCGTTCAGCCAAAACACAGAAAATCTTAGCCATTGCGGCCTTGTTCCCCCTGATGGTGATTGCCCTGGTGCCACTGCTCACAGGCGATGTCATGAGTGCGCAGTCCCTATCGAATCTTTTCCCCATTGCCCCCTTGGCATGGGATAAGGGCCTAGCCGGTGACGGCGTATGGAACACTGCGGGCTTGACCTTGATGGCCGGCGGCTTGTTTATCGCAGCCTGGTCTACCTACGGGTTTGAAACCGCAGTTTGCTACACCAGCGAGTTCAAAGATCCCAAGACGGATACCTTCAAAGCCATTTTCTACAGCGGACTGCTGTGTATTGTGGTGTTCTTGCTGGTTCCCCTGGCGTTTCAAGCGCACTTTGGCCTCGGTAATGTGGTGACGCAACCGGTGGTTGCGGCCGATGGTGCCGTCACTAATGCAGTCTATGACGGCATCTTGTCGCCTGACATTTATTCCGGTATGGGTGTCGCGGCGGCCATGGCGAGCATTATTGGAGCGGGCCCAGCCATCACCAATTTGCTAATCGCCATGATGATCTTGGCGCTGGTGCTGGCCATCATGACCTCCATGGCCGGGTCTTCGCGTACTTTGTACCAGGCCTCCGCAGACGGCTGGTTGCCCAAGTATTTGAGCAAAGTCAATGAGCACGGTGCGCCGACGGCTGCCATGTGGACCGATTTGTGTTTCAACTTGGTATTACTGCTACTGTCGGACTATGTGTTTGTGCTTGCAGCCTCTAACGTGGGTTACATCATTTTCAACTTCCTCAACCTCAACGCCGGCTGGATTCACCGCATGGATCGCGGCAATTGGGCTCGCCCCTACAAAGCCGCCACCTGGCTGCTGGCCATTGGTGCGCTGCTGGCCTTTGTCAACGTGTTCCTGATGGGTATGGGCGCCAATGTCTGGGGAGCTGGAACCTTGATGACCGGCTTGGTCGTTGCCGCTTTGGTGATACCGGTCTTTTTGTTCCGCCACTATGTGCAGGATGGTGGTGTCTTTCCTGAAAGCACTTCCAGTGACTTGCAGGAAACAAGCGACATTGAAAACAAAGCTGGCGTCTTGCCCTATGTCACCTTGATCGCTGGCGTAGCGGTGATGGCCATTGGCTATTCGTTCTCGGCTTCCTAAGCGTATTGCGTAGACAGGCGCTGGCCGATTGGCGCCAGCCCTGTCTGATTTTTATGTTCTAAATTCCCGGCTATTCGGCAATGCCCAAAAGCGTAGTTAAGCCGCTTCGGGGTGCGGTAAGCCTGACTCAAGCGCATGGTCTGCAATATGCCCGCTTCAAGACATGCCATTGCGCCGCGCCAACTCTGCAAACAGCGCAGCCTGGTCCATCCCAGCCAAGCCATTGTCATGCGCCTGGGCGTAGAGTTGCTCCAGCAGTTGGGTAATGGGCGCGTCAAAGCCTAGTTGCTTGCCGGTATCGAGCGCATTGCGCATGTCTTTGAGTTGCACGCTGATGCGTCCGCGTGGGGCAAAGTCCCGCTCCACCATGCGCTGACCATGCACTTGCAAAATACGGCTATCGGCGAAACCGCCGCTGATCGCTTCTTTCACTTTCGCCATGTCCGCGCCGCCTTTGGCGCAGAGCAACAAGGCTTCGGCCACGGCACCGATGGTGATGCCCACAATCATTTGGTTTGCCAGCTTGGCCAACTGGCCGCAGCCGTGTGGGCCGACCAATGTGGATTTGCCAAAATGTTGTAGCGCGGTTTGCGCCTCTGCCAGGTCGGCTGCCTCGCCACCGGCCATGATGGCCAGCGAGCCTTGTTCCGCACCCAGGGTACCGCCGGAAACTGGCGCATCCAGGTAACGCACGCCCAGTGCGTTCAGACGCGCCGCGTGGCTGCGCGCTTGCTCGGGCGCGATGGACGACATGTCCACCAGCAAGCTGCCGGACTTTAAAGCTTGGGCCAGGCCTTGTTCAAACAAGACCAATTCCACAATGCCGCCGTGCTCTAGCATGGTGATGGTGAGATCCGCGCTGCGCACCGCGTCTAGGGCGCTCAGGTGCGCATGCGCGCCTAGAGCCACCAGTGGCGCGGTTTTTTCAGCCGTGCGGTTCCACACATGCACCTCCAAGCCCGCGCGGCATAAGCGCGAGGCCATGGGCACGCCCATTAATCCCAATCCTAAAAATGCAATGCGCATACCTATTTCCTTACTTACATCAACAAATGCTCACCCGCGTTATCGCCGCCTAAGGTCACATAGTTCACTTTGCGGATATCCATCAGCTTTTTACCGCCGGCATAGCTGATAGAGCTTTGCAAGTCTTGCTCCATTTCCACCAGGGTATTACGCAGAGGGCCTTTGATCGCTTCGAGGATGCGCTTGCCTTCCACGTGTTTGTACTCGCCCTTGTTGAAGTCGCTCGCCGATCCGTAATACTCTTTGTATAGCTTGCCATCGACTTCCACCGTCTGGCCGGGCGACTCTTCGTGGCCGGCGAACAGTGAGCCAATCATCACCATGGACGCGCCAAAGCGGATGCTTTTGGCGATGTCGCCATGGTCGCGGATGCCGCCGTCGGCGATGATGGGCTTGGTCGCCACGCGAGCGCACCACTTCAGCGCGCTCAGCTGCCAGCCGCCAGTACCAAAGCCGGTTTTAAGCTTGGTAATGCACACCTTACCCGGCCCGATGCCGACTTTGGTCGCATCCGCGCCCCAGTTTTCCAGGTCAATCACCGCCTCGGGCGTGCCCACATTACCTGCGATTACAAAGCTGGCTGGCAAATGCTGCTTGATATAGCCAATCATGTTTTTCACGCTGTCCGCATGGCCGTGGGCGATATCGATGGTGATGTAATCGGGCGTGAGGCCCAGCTCGCGCAGCCGGTCCACGGTGTGGTAATCGGCTTGCTTGACGCCTAGCGAGATGGATGCATACAGGCCCTTGGCGCGCATATCTTGGGTGAAGCGCACATTGTCCAGGTCAAAGCGGTGCATCACATAAAAGTAGCCGTTTTGCGCCAGCCAGACGCAAATGCTCTCGTCCACTACTGTCTTCATATTGGCCGGTACCACCGGCATGCGGAAACTGCGCGTGCCTAGCTCTACGCTAGTGTCACATTCGGACCGGCTTTCCACCCGGCATTTGCGGGGCAGAAGCAAAATGTTGTCGTAGTCAAAAATATCCATAAGCCAAGCTCCAAAAGTTGCATCCGTCAAACAGGCGCTTGGATTGGTGCCGGCAAAAAAATACCGGACGCCAAATGCTTGGGCCCGGTGATTGATTTTACGCACAGACGCTGACGCATCGGGCTTCCTACAATCGGGCATGTTTTCTGACAGCTCCGCGTCCTCCCCCTTACTTGACAGCCTCAACCCAGAACAGCGCGCCGCCGTCACCCTGCCGCCCGAGCATGCGCTGATCCTGGCCGGAGCCGGTTCCGGTAAAACCCGGGTGCTGACCACCCGCATCGCTTGGCTCATGCAAGAGGGCCATATCAGCCCTGGCGGCATTTTGGCCGTCACTTTTACCAATAAAGCCGCCAAAGAAATGGTGGCACGCCTGACGGCCATGCTGCCGATTTCGGTGCGTGGCATGTGGATAGGCACCTTCCACGGCCTGTGCAACCGCTTTTTACGGGCACATTTCAAAACTGCCGCCTTGCCCCAGGCCTTCCAGATTTTGGACACCCAAGACCAGCTCAGCGCCGTCAAGCGACTGTGCAAACAACTGGCGGTGGACGAAGACCGATTCCCGCCCAAACAACTGAGTTGGTTTATTTCTAATTGCAAAGAAGAGGGCATGCGCCCGCAGGACGTGCCAGTGCGCGACAGCGATACCCGCCGCAAGGTGGAGCTGTACCAACTGTATGAAGAACAATGCCAGCGTGAAGGCGTGGTGGACTTTGGCGAGCTGATGCTGCGCAGCTACGAAGTGCTGCGCGACCATGCGTCTATTCGCGAGCATTACCAATGGCGCTTTCGCCACATCCTGATCGACGAGTTTCAGGACACCAACAAGCTGCAATACGCCTGGATCAAGATGCTGGCGGGCAAACAGGACGGTGCGGACAGCAGCAGCGCGCGACCCGGCGGCGCCGTATTGGCGGTGGGCGATGACGACCAAAGCATTTATGCCTTTCGCGGCGCGCGCGTGGGCAATATGGCCGACTTTGTGCGCGAATTTGCGGTGGAGCACCAGATCAAGCTGGAGCAAAACTACCGCAGCCACAGCCACATTCTGGATTCGGCCAACGCGCTGATCAGCCACAACAGCCGCCGCTTGGGCAAAAACCTGCGCACCGACCAAGGTCCGGGTGAAGCCGTGCGCGTGTATGAGGCGCCCAGCGATTTTGAAGAAGCGCAATGGATGGTGTCCGAAATGCGCTACCTCATGGAATCTGGCAAACCCGGTTTGGGCCAAGGCTATCCGCAAACCGAGATTGCCGTGCTCTACCGCAGCAATGCGCAAAGCCGCGTCATCGAAACGGCTTTGTTCAACGCCGGTATCGCCTACCGCGTGTATGGCGGTTTGCGCTTTTTTGAGCGTGCTGAAATCAAGCACGCGCTGGCCTACTTGCGCTTGCTGTCCAACCCGCGCGACGACACCAGCTTTATGCGCGTGGTCAACGTCCCGGCGCGCGGCATCGGTGCGCGCAGCCTGGAGCAATTGCAAGACATTGCCAAAGAGCTGGGCTGCTCGTTGCACGATGCGGTGAGCGCGCTTAAAGGCCGGCCCGGCGCCTTGATATCGGCGTTTGTCGCAAAAATTGATGTGCTGCGCGAACAAACCGCTACCAGCAGCTTGCGCGATATTGTGGCCACTATGCTGGAACACAGTGGCTTGCTGGAGCATTACCGCCTGGACCGCGAAGGCGAAGACCGCATCGAAAACTTGGAAGAACTGGTCAACGCCGCCGAAAGCTTTGTGCGCCTGGAAGGCTTTGGCCGCCAGGAAGCGGCGCGGGGCTTGGTAGGTGGCGCAGTGCCGTTTGCGGACGAGGCCGGTGCGCAAGTGCAGCAAGCGCCCACCGACGCGCCCGCACTGGAGGAGCCCGAATTCGGCGACACCGGCGAAACCCTATCGCCTTTAACCGCCTTCTTAACCCACGCCGCTTTAGAAGCAGGCGACAACATGGCCCAGGCCGGGCAGGACGCGGTGCAACTGATGACCGTGCACGCGGCCAAAGGCCTGGAATTTGATTGCGTGTTCATCACCGGCATGGAAGAGGGCTTGTTCCCCCATGAAAACGCCATGAGCGACCGCGACGGACTCGAAGAAGAGCGCCGCCTGATGTACGTGGCCATCACCCGCGCACGCGACCGGCTCTACCTCAGTCATTCGCAAACCCGCATGCTGCACGGCCAAACGCGCTACAACCTGAAAAGCCGCTTTTTTGACGAACTACCCGAGGGCAGCCTGAAGTTCCTCACCCCCAAACGCCCGCCCGCGCGCAGCCCCTGGGCCAGCAGCAGCACACCCGCTTGGCAAACACCGATTTCCAGCCCGCGCACCGAGACCTATAACGCCGGCCCGCCGGTAGCCCGCAAATCCGACCCCGCCCACGGCCTGCGTGTGGGCTTGCAGGTGTTTCACAATAAATTTGGCGAAGGCAAGGTGCTGACCCTGGAAGGCGAGGGCGCCGACGCCCGCGCCCAAATCAGCTTCCCCCGCCACGGCACCAAATGGCTGGCTCTGAGCGTGGCGAAGCTGACGCCGGTGGAGTGAAATTTAGCCTTCTGGGAAGGCTGCACTTTTGCGCTAAGCGCCGAGATTAAGTCCTGCGTTTAGCGTCACTTGGCCAAGAGAGGTCGGTCTATTCACCCGCTGCTTGCGCGAATAAGACGACGTGATCCGCTTGCATCTTGATACCTATCCATTCGCCGACATGGTGGTCATGGTGGCTGGGCACATGCGCCATGACGGTTTGTCCGCTGTCCAAGCGCAGGGTGTACAGAAATTCAGAGCCGCGAAACGCCTTGCGCAGAATTTCTGCTTTCACCGGGGCCTCGTCGTCATGCACGATGTCATCGGCGCGCAGCAGCACATCGCAGGTGCCACTGGTGTTCCAGGCCGCACGCTCTTGGGCGTTGTCGGCCGGTTTGCGCAATTCGCCTAAAGGCGTTTGCAATACCAGGGTTTGGTCTTCGCATGCAACGGCGGCGGGCAAAAACACGCCGTGACCAATAAATTCAGCAACAAAACGATTCGCAGGCTGGTGGTACAAATGGTAGGCATCGTCCCACTGCTGCAGTTGCCCGTGGTGCATGACGCCGATCACGTCCCCCAGGGCAAACGCCTCCATTTGGTCATGGGTGACAAACAGCGCGGTGATCTGTGCCAACTGCAAAATTTCGCGTAACTCCTGCGCAAGCCGTTCGCGTAAATCCACATCGAGATTGGAAAACGGTTCATCCAGCAGAAGCAGCAAGGGTTCAGGTGCCAATGCGCGCGCCAAGGCCACGCGCTGCTGTTGTCCGCCAGAAAGCTCGTGCGGATAGCGCTTCGCTGAAGTTGTCAGGCCCACAAGCGACAGCATATCCCGCACCCGGGCTTGGCGCTTGGGGGCTGGCCAGTGCGTTAAGCCAAAGTCAATATTTTTTTCCACACTCAGGTGGGGAAACAAAGCGAAATCTTGAAACACCATGCCAATGCGGCGGTTCTCTGCGGGTACGTGCGTACCGGCACCACTGATGGCCTGATCGTTCATCCGGATGCCACCGCCGCTGAGGGGCTCCAGCCCGGCGACGGCCCGCAGTAAGGTGGTCTTGCCACACCCCGAAGGACCAATCAACACACCCATTTGGCCCTTGTCCAATCCAAAATTGATACGCTCCACCGCAGCCTTATCGCGGCCAGGGTAGTGCACTTGCAGATCACGGACATCAAGGAACATGCCGGTCATTGTAGGCAGCCCCTAGGCCAACTACCTACAATGACTGCTTACCCTTGCCGCCTCGGCGTCTATTTACGCAATGCCTTTTTTTACCGTTTTTCGCGGGCTCGCTGTCGGGATGCTGCTTGCCCCCGTGCTGATGGTATTGACCGCCTGGCTGCAGTGGGACTTAGCGTCTGCAGCGGTGTGGCAAGGCTTGTTAGACACGGTCTTGCCGGATTACACAGCGACCAGTTTGCTCTTGTGTGCGCTGGTGGCAGTAGGTGTGGTCAGCATTGGCGCCGTGAGCGCAGCGGCGGTTACTTTGTTTGAATTTCCCGGTCGCCAGACGCTGTCTTGGCTCTTGCTGCTGCCATTGGCCATGCCGGCCTATGTGGTCGCCTACGCCTATACCGACTTTTTGCAATACAGCGGTCCGTTGCAAAATTGGCTACGCCTCCAAACCGACTGGCAAGGCGCCCTTTGGCCGGATATTCGCAGCACTTGGGGCGCGGCGGTGGTACTGAGCCTGAGTCTTTACCCTTATGTCTATTTGCTTTGCCGAAGTGCCTTGGCTGAACGTGCACCGCAGCTGATGGAAGCAGCGCGATTGCTGGGTGCGGGTTTAATGCGGCGTATTTTTCGGGTGGCCTTGCCGCTGGCGCGTCCGGCCATAGCCGCCGGTCTGGCCTTAGCCATGATGGAGACACTGGCCGATTTTGGTGTCAGTAGTTACTTTGGCGTGCAAACCTTTTCTACCGGCATTTACAAAGCCTGGCTGGTGATGGACAACCGGGTCGCGGCGGCGCAGCTATCGTCTGTGCTGCTTTTTTTCGTTGCAGCCGTGCTGTGGTGGGAGCATCGCGCGCAAGACCGTTTGCGCTTTGCGAACCGGCGCGGGCCCGCCCGCAGCAACGAGTCGCAACCCTTGCGCCTTGGCGGCTGGCGCGCCGCTTTGGCCTGTGTGTTGTGCTTGTTGCCCGTGTTACTGGGCTTTGTGTTTCCAGTGCTCATCATGGGCCATGCGCTCTGGGTAGGCAGTCAACAACAAGCTTTGCCCTGGGCTGCCTTTGGGGGCTGGTTTTGGAACAGCCTTCGCTTGGGCGGCATCAGCGCGCTGCTGGCTGCGGCCTTGGCATTGTGGCTGGCGCACGGACTGCGCACTCACCCCACATGGTGGCGTCGCCTGAGTACGCAACTGGCCGGGCTGGGCTATGCGGTGCCTGGCGTGGTCATAGTGGTGGGCTTGATGCTGCCCGTCAGTTGGGTGCAATTGCACTGGCCTGGTAGCGGTGCCGGTTATTGGCTCACCGCGACCGTGCTGGGTTTGATTTGGGCCTACCTGGTGCGCTTTATTGCCGTGGCTTTGCAAAGCGTGCAAAGCGGCTATGCACGCATACCCGTCAGCGCCGACGAAAGCGCCCGCATGCTTGGTTCGCGCGCGAGCGATATCTTTGCCCGCGTGCACTGGCCCTTGTTACGCCCGACCGTAGCTTCGGCGCTGTTGTTGGTGTGGGTGGATGTGATGAAAGAGTTACCAGCCACTTTGGTGCTGCGCCCCTTTAATACCGACACCCTGGCCGTTATGGCCTACCAATTGGCGCGCGACGAGCGCTTGGGCGAGGCCGCTTTGCCGTCTCTGGCATTGGTCTTGGCGGGCTTGCTGCCCGTGCTGCTCATGGCCAAAGCGCAACAGAAATAGACCTGGAAATGGGCGGGACTTTCAAATGCGAATGATTCGCATTTGGTTATACTGAGGCCTTCTCGTTTTCCCAAGCTATTTTCATGAACGCATTTTCTGCGCGGGCTTGCCTCAGCGCTATCCGCCCAATGTGCTTGGCAATGGGCCTCATCCATTGCACTTTGCCAACTTTTGCCGCTGAAGAAGCGGTACTCAATTTGTACTCCGCGCGGCATTACGCGACGGATGAGGCGCTATACGAGAATTTCACCCGCGCTACCGGAATAAAAATCAACCGCGTGGACGCGGATGACGCGGGCATCCTGGCCCGCCTGAAAGCGGAAGGCGCCGCCTCGCCTGCGGATGTGATTCTGCTGGTCGACGCGGCCAGGCTGTGGAAAGGCGAAATAGAAGACTTGTTTGCGCCCGTCCACTCCGACGTCCTGCTCAAGGCGGTGCCAGAGCAATGGCGCGCCAAACTTCGGCCGGAGGGAACCCGTTGGTTCGGTTTATCCACGCGTGCCCGACTCATCGTCTATGACAAGCAAAAAATCAAAGCGCAGGAGGTAGACAGCTATGAAAAGCTGGCCGATCCCAGGCACGCCGGGCGGCTATGTACGCGCTCAGGCTCGCACCCCTACAACCTCTCTTTGTTTGGCGCCATGGTGGAACACCTGGGCGAACCCGCAACCGAGGCCTGGCTGAAGGGCTTGGTGGCCAATATGGCGCGCGCGCCCAAAGGTGGCGACACCGACCAGATCAAAGGCGTGGCCAGCGGCGAATGCGGCATCGCTTTGGCTAATTCCTACTACCTTGCCCGCCTCTACCGCAGCGACAGTGCGCAGGACAAAGCCATGGTGGAGCGCATCGGCGTGGTGTTCCCCAACCAATCGTCTTGGGGGACGCATATGAACATCGCCGGTGGCGCAGTAGCGCGCCATGCCAAGCATCCGGAAAACGCCCTCAAATTCCTAAGGTATCTGGTCAGCGAACCGGCACAGCTGTATTTCGCCGATGGCAATAACGAGTGGCCTGTCGTCAAAGGTTTGACCATCAACAACCCGGCGCTCAAAGCCATGGGCGGTGCCTCCTTTAAGAGCGAAAAATTACCCGCTAGTGTCATAGGCATGAACCAGATCAAGGTGCAGCAAATGCTGGACCGCGTGGGGTTTCGCTGAGATGCGTATCGGCATCCGCCGTTTCATTTGATTCAGGTCAAGACCGCCTTCTAGGTCCGCGCGCATGATGCGCCCATGACCCATACCATCTCCGCTATGCAGCACCACCATGCCATGGTGCACCTTGAACGTCTTGAAAACATGTTGTCGGATTTGCTGCGCCTGATCAGCGAACAGCGCGGTGGCGAGCGCACGCGGGCGGAGGTGGCGGCAGATTCGCTACCCGGTCCTGGTGACTCGCACGCCCAGAGCATGACCCAGCGCGATTTGGACTTTTGCATTGGCGAGCGGGAGATCGCTCGAATGCATGAAATAGGCGCTGCGCTCAAGCGCTTGCACCAAGGCAGCTATGGTTTTTGTACCCAGTGCGGTATGGAAATCTTGGAAGCACGCTTAGACGCCATGCCCGAAACCCCACATTGTCTGGCTTGCCAAACCCAACTAGAAGCCCAAGGTGTGGCTTAGCGCGCTAACGCTGAAATGGCGCGTTTGCCGCGTTACCCTAGCGTACGCAGTAAAAATGTAAATCCGGCCCGCGTACTTCATCGGCGCTGCGCACGGGCGAAGGGTTCGGCAGGTCTGGCGCATAGACCATGCCGCCGGGCAGCGCCCAGACGTCGCTACGCAAGCTCACGCCGCCGTTGTAATCACCCAGCGCTGCCAGATATTCGAGCTCGGCCACCGTTGGCAAGCGCGCATTCATATTGCTGCAAGCGCGCTCGGCGGCGGCAGACCCGGCGGTGTGTGCCACCGGCGTACTGGGGGCGCCCAGCAGTTCTAGCCCGCGGTTGCCGACCATCACCTTGGATGGAAATTTGGTCCTCTGAAAATAGTCAAATACCTGTCCGGCCACGCCTTGCATCACCGATTGCGGTAAGCCCTGGGCCTGAAAGCTGCGCGTGGTGCCGTCTTTGCCTTCCAAATGCATGGTTACCAGAACCTGGCCGTTGCAATCTTGGGCAAATGAATAAGTGCCCCAAAAAATGCCGTAGAGGTCGCGCACCAGCTTGTCGTCGAGATAACCTTGGCGCTTTTGGTCGCGCAGGCCGCGTACCAATTGGGTCAATGGCATGGGGTTGAAAAACGCAATCTTGCGTTGGCTTGGTCGCAGATCGCGGTAGTAGGCGTCTAAGGCGGCCTTGAAGCTGCCTTCGAGCAACACGTCCATGCCCATTCCTGCATTGGCTTGTGCCCGGTTGGCGTTTTCCATTTCGTCCATGGCTTGCACAATGCCAAAGGCGACTGCTTCTTTCGCGCCTTCGCGGATCAGTGAAACCACGTTTTGCAGCATCTCCTGCGATTGCTCGTTTTTAGTTTTGGCGTAGGTCTCCTGGTATTGGCACAGATCCTTGCCGCGTACGAAGGGGATGGTGGGCCAGATTTGTATCGGCCGCGCCGTCTGCGCCAGCGTAGCCTCACCCGCCAGTGCGCCTACAAGCAGCAGCGAGGCCTGCAAGGCGCGGCGCAGGGATGGCCAGCGGGGGCGATGATTTTTTTCCAACGACGATGTGTGCATCTTGTTTTCTTTCCGGGTCTGACAAGCCTGAACCCGAGGGCCGAACTACGGGGCAGTCTGGCTCGCGTGACGGCAATTTTAGGTTGCCCACGGGCCAGTTGGCTTACGGGTAGCCTGACGCAGCGCAAATAGTCGCAAAGTCGGCAGGCAAAAAAACCCGCCAGGGCGCGCGACGCTGGTGGGATCTTGTTGGGACTATTCAAGGCTGTTGGTGCACCATGCGCCATGGGGCCAGAGGGATAAACAGCTAAAGGTTTTTTTGATTCTGCGTCGTGGCTCCTTTGCAGGACTGCGCTTAAGAAGTTGGATGCCCCACAAATGAGCGACTTATGCACGCCCCCTGCATCGAACTTCGCACACCTAGAATGCCTTGATGTGGATGTATTTGCTTCAGGGAATCGGTTTTGGTTTTGCTGCGGCGTCGCAGCCGGGACCGTTTCAAACCTACCTGATATCGCAATCCATCAGCCGGGGCTGGCGCCGCACTTTGCCATCGGCGCTGGCCCCCTTGCTCAGTGACGGGCCCATCATTGCCTTGTGTTTGTTGGTGCTCTCACAGGTGCCGGTGTGGATGGAGCAAGTCTTGTATGGTGTCAGCGGCGTGTTTATCCTGTACCTGGCCTGGGGTGCGTTGCGCGCTTGGCGTACGCCACCGGCGCCTAGCGCGCTAGATCTTGAAGCAGATCTACCAATGGGCAAGGCTGTGGTGATGAATATGCTCAGCCCCGGCCCCTATATTTTTTGGACATTGGTGACCGGCCCCATTTTGGTCGCGGGTTGGCGCGAGTCGCCTGCCTACGGGCTGTCTTTTATCGGTGGTTTTTACCTAACGCTGGTAGGCGCTTTGGCGGCGATTGTGTTGGTCTTTGGCTTGGCCGCGCGTTTTGGTGAAGGCATCAATCGGGCCATGCTCGGAGTGTCCGCAGTCGCACTGCTAGTGTTTGGGCTGTACCAACTCAGCAAAGCCGTACAGTTTTAAACTGTTGCAACACAAGTGTCCGTTTTGACTCTAAGTTGAGCTGCCCGCATAAAAAACTACGCCGTTGGAAACTCGGGTGTCTTGGGTAACAGAACACAGGCGATCCGTTTTATCCCAAATGCCATGATACGAAAATGGGGCGTTGCTTTCTGGGGCACGACATACCCGAACCCAGATTTCACAAGAATTCAACGCCTCTAAAGAGTTGACGACCATTTATCCAATTGGTAAGCGAATTTGACTAGCGGTTACTGGTCCATTTTTCGCTGCGTTCCCACAGCTTGGCAGCTAATTCGGAATTTTGACCTAATGGTGCCGGTAGCGTGGGTTGAGAGTCTGCATAGTACAAGCCTGATTCTTGTTGGGGCGCATGCATTGCGCAGTGCAAAGTTGTGAGTGCTCCCTCCTCTGGTGTCAGAAAACCACGAAGACGCAACAGTGGACGCGCCCAATGGGGCACAGCGCGCCAGATTTCAGTGTCTACGACGCCGGGATGCAGCGAGTAGGTGGAGACTGAAGTGCCTTGCACACGCTTTGCTAGTTCTAAGCTAAAGAGTAAATTAGCTAATTTTGAAACTGAGTATTCTCGGATGCCTGTCCAAGTGCTGGTAGGTCGGCACAGGGCATCCCAATCAATTCCCGGGGCTCGCTTGTGGGCACGACTGGATACCGTGACGACACGAGAAGGGCCTGACGCTTTCAACTTGTCCAGCAGCAATTGAGTCAGCAAAAAGTGACCCAAGTGATTTACGCCAAATGTCATCTCAAAGCCATCTTTCGTTAGACCCCGCATGCCCGCAACTCCCGCGTTATTGACCAACAGGTGTAATGGCAAATGGAGTTCGATGAAGAGTCGCGCACACTCCCTAACTGAGGCAAGGCTGGCTAAGTCCAGGGGAAGAAATATAGCTGGCTCATCAACTGCCAGCGATTTGATGTGGTCCAACACAGGCTGGGTTCTTTCAAGCGAACGGCCCGCGATCACCACCTGAAATCCTTTTTTAGCCAGTTCGATCGCCGTAATACGTCCAATTCCAACATTACCCCCGGTGATGAGTGCTACTTGGCCCGGAATACGAAAATTGCTGTTCATTGGAAATAGGATTTGATTCATGGCAAACTTATTACATTTTTAAATTTTAAAAAATATATTAGATTGCATATGGGAATATTTTGACATCTATTTATGTCATTTTTTTCACATGCGCTTAAGGGCTGTTGAAAATAAGGCGTACTTTGTATGCGAGTGGAAAATCTTGATCAACAAAAAGTCCTACACAAAATTTATGTAAAAACTTTACGCAATTTTCACGCACTCGGCCCAAGTTGGTTTTGATGTAAGTTCTTTAACTGTTGACAAGGAGGTGGGCCATTAGCTTGAAATCCTGGATTACCTGGTGGACCGACTAGCGGGTTAGTACGGGTATATTTCTGAAGCGCACGGGCTGATCCTGTCACGCAATTTTCATGAAATTCATATAGATTCCTATGGAAATAAAACAAAATCAAATTATCCGTTGAATTATTTTTACAACTTCGGTAGTTGCCTCCTTCGCGGTACGCACGCAAAGCAATTCATTTGTTTCGCCGTTGCCATCTTGGCCTTTGTACTGAGCGCTTGCTCGCCAACCGCCCTGATTAAAAAAAGCCTTGGTGACGAATTGGCTAAACAAGGCCAGTCACAGGAAGAAGACCCCGGTCTGGCGCGAGAGGCCAGCGCTTTCTACTTAAAACTATCGGAATCGCTCCTGAATGACACGCCTGACAACCTGAAGTTGGCCGAGGCAGTGGGTGCCGGTTTAAGCCAGTACGCCTTTGCTTTTGTCGCTTTCGAGGCGGAACGCCTAGCCGCTACCGATGCCCAAGCCGCCTACCGCACCAACGAGCGCGCTAAGCGCCTCTATTTGCGCGCCCATCGCCACGCCATGCGCGCCTTGGAACTCTCATCACCCGGTTTTCGGGCCAAGCTTGCGCATCCCGATGCCAAGCAGTGGCCACACATTTCGCAAGATCAGGTTGGTCTGGCGTATTGGGCCGCTGCATCGTGGGGCGGCTATATATCACTGGCAAAAGACTCTCCCGACGCCGTTGCTGACTTCCCTTTAGCCTACCGCCTTGCCACATTGGCCTGGAAGGCAAACCCCAACTTTGGCAATGGAGGACTATCCAGCTTGATGGGCAGTTTTGAGTCTGCGCAACCGGGCGGTTCGCTGGTGAAAGCCACCCAATATTTCGACGCCGCCATCATGATCAGCCAGGGAAAAAACGCAGGCGCCTATATCGCGAAAGCAGAAAGCATCGCCTTAGCGCAAGGTCAGCGTGAAGCCTTTGAAACGCTGCTGAAACAAGCCATTGAGGCCAGCGATAAGTCCCCCGACCTCAGCAACGAGCTCATGCGCGAGCGGGCGCTGTGGCTGCTTCGTAGCGCCGACGATTTGTTTTGAAATGCCTTTATTTATGAACTCCTTGGCAAAACCTTCTCGGCTGCTGACTGCCTTTGTATGGTTGGCGCTCGCATGGCTTAGCGTATCCAACTGCATGGCTGCGGATAAGCAGCTTCGCATCGGGTCGCTGGTGCCCAAAAATTCTTTGTACCACCGCCAGCTCATGGACATCGGCGAGGCCTGGCGGGCCGTCCAGGCAGAGAACAGCAAATACGTGGTCTATCCCGACGGAAGCCAAGGCGGCGAAGCTGAAATGGCACGCCGCATGCGCATCGGGCAGTTGCAAGGCGCACTGCTGTCCGTCGTGGGTCTTCAAGAGATCGAGCCCTCGATCACCGCGCTGCAAGCCATCCCTATGTTGTTCAGGTCGTGGGAAGAGTTGGACTACGTCCGAGAAAAAATGCGGCCCTCGATGGAGAAGAAATTTTTCGATAAAGGCTTTGTCGTGTTGGCCTGGGGCGATGCAGGTTGGGTGCGCTTTTTTTCGAAAGACGCGGCGCTTAGACCAGATGACTACAAGAAAATGAAATTCTTTGCCTGGGGCTCGGAAGCCGACCAGCAGGCGATTATGAAAAGCCTCGGCTACACGCCAGTTCCCTTGGAGACTTCGGACATTCTTCCGGCCATCCAAACTGGGATGATCAACGTGGTGCCCTCGACACCTTACTTCGCCTTGGCCACGCAAATTTATACCTCCGCGCCCCATATGCTGGAGATTAATTGGGCGCCGATTGTGGGCGCCTTGGTACTAACGAGGAAGAGTTGGGACGGTATGAGCCCAGCCACGCAGGTGGCTATGCGAGCCGCCAGTGAGAAGGCCGGCGTTCAAATTCGCGCCAAGGCCAGGCAAGAAGTCGATGAAGCCGTCGATGCCATGAAAAAGCGGGGGCTGATAGTCAGTCGCCCCAATGCGGAGCAAATGCGGGAATGGACCGAGTTTGCTGAAAAGCTATACCCGCGGATTCGCGGCACCATGGTGCCCGCCGACACCTTTGACGAGGTAATGGGTCATTTGAAGGACTTTCGCGCGGGCAAGGCCAAGTAACTATGGCACGCCTGGTATCGCTTCGTATTTGGCTGGGCAGCATCGACGAGCAAATTGCAGCCTTCGCCTTAGGCTTGATGATGCTCATCCCGCTCATTGAGATCGTGATGCGGCCATTGATGGGAAGCGGCATTTCCAATGCGCCTGTCGTGGTACAGCATCTAGGCCTGGTGCTGGCGATGTTTGGCGCTCTGGCTGCGGAAAGGCATGGCCACCTGACCTCCTTTGGCTCCAACGATGGCAGCAAGGGCTTTACGCCTGCGTGGCGATTGGCCCAGCTATTGGCCGCTTTGGTGTGCGGGATGCTGGCTTACGCAAGTTGGCAATTCGTCAGCACAGAGCGCGATGCGGCGCATACCCTGGCCTATGGCTTGCCGGTCTGGACCCTGCAAGCCTGCATGCCCTTGTGCTTTGGGTTGCTGGGCTTTAAATTGGGCGCGAGGTGCGCTAAAGGTTTGCCTCTGGCAGCGCTGGTGGCTGCATGTATTCCAGGCCTGGGCATCGCCATCGCCGCGCAATTGGAGGGAACCTCGTTTTCCCCTTGGCCGGCTTTGGCCTTGCTGGCCGTAGCCTTGATTGCCGGTGCGCCGATATTTACCGTGCTGGGGGGACTGGCACTTGTACTTTTCTGGAGCGAAGGCATGCCTTCGGCCTCAGTGGCCTTGTCGCATTACCAAATAACCGTCAACCCATCATTACCTGCGCTGCCCTTATTTACTTTAGCGGGCCTGGTATTTGCGCGTACCGCGGCTACGCAAAGACTAGGCGACTTGTTCGTCAGCTTGTTTGGCGGTGGCGTGAAAGGCACGGTGGTCGCCGTCGCCTTGCTATGTTCGTTTTTCACCGCATTTACCGGGGGCAGTGGCGTTACTATTTTGGCGCTTGGTGGCCTGATGCTGCCGCTATTGAGCAATGCCGGTTACCCGGAAAAGAAAGGCATTGGGCTTGTAACCAGCGCCAGTGCTTTAGGCGTATTGCTAGCACCCTCGGTACCGCTCATCATGTACGCGATTGTGGCGCGCGTGCCCATCAGCACCATGTTTTTAGCGGGTGCCATACCCGCGCTGGTCATGGTGATGAGCTTATTGATTTTTGGTGGATTTTTGAAATCGACCACGCATCCGACCCCCGCAGCCCCAAGAGCCTCTGCCGCCGCCGTCTGGAAAACCATGTGGCTTGCCAAATGGGAAATATTGGCCCCGGTAGTGGCCATCGGCTCGCTCGTCAGCGGCCTGGCTACCCCCATGGAAAGCGCGGCACTCACCGCAGCCTATGCCCTGATAACCCAGGCCTTCGTCCACCGGGAGTTGTCCCTTAAAACATTATTCGGTTGTTTGAGTGATGCGGCCCAAATCATTGGTGGGGTGCTGCTGATATTGGGCATGGCGCTCGCGCTGACCAATTTCCTGATCGACGCCGGCATTCCAGATGCAGCCATTACAGCGACCCAAAATCTGATTCCGAGCCAAGAAATTTTCCTGGTCGCCTTGGTCGTATTTTTGCTGTTCGCGGGTGCGCTCATGGAGATTTTCGCGGCCATTGTCGTATTGGTGCCTTTGCTATTGCCCGTGGCCCAAAGCTATGGCATCGATCCGGTGCACTTCGGCATCTTGTTTCTAGCGGCCATGGAAATGGGCTTTCTGTGCCCCCCAGCCGGTATGAATATTTTCTTTGCATCCGCCATGTTCGGTAAACCCATAAGCGCCGTCGCTAGCTCGGTGAGCCCCGCATTGTTGGCAATTTTCGTCGGTAGTTTGCTCATTGCGCTGATACCCGCGTTATCAACCGCGTTACCGAGATTTTTCGGATTGATGGCCTAAACGCCGCGCTGGCCTGGGTCAGGCCAGGTGCACGCTGGGAATACTGAAGCTATCCGCGTAGGTGAAGTAAATCGAGCTAAAAAACATGGCCGCCATGACCATGGCCGTGGGATAGAGCACCAAGGCCACTGCCTCTTCGCTGCCCGACAAACCGGCGACGAGCACCACCCCCAGGCCGATGACCATAAAGGCCAGCATCCACACCAAGCTATAGACGGTGAAAGCGCCGATATTGCGTAGGCAGGCCACCAGACTGAAAAACAGGCTTTTCATGGGACTCACTTTGTCCCAGTACACCAGTGCCGGTGCGAACCAGAACAACAAGGACAAAGGCATGTAAAACAACAGGGCCACCATGGTGGCCGCTTCAAAGGCCGGGTCTTGGAGCACCTCACTGCCCACTGCGCCGCCCAACAAATACATTTGCGCGAACTTACCGCCATCGGCCAGCGCCGACAGGCCCAGCACGCCCAGAAAACCCAGCGCATACAGTGCGCCCAAAATCAGCATGGCGCGCAATTGCTCCCGCCCGGCCCGAAAACCTGCAAGCAACACACTGGGCATGGGGAACTGGCCTTTGAGCGCTTCTTGCGTTGCCACCATCAGCCCCAGCGTCGCGCCGGGCAGAAGGGCCAGGGCCAGCACATTGCCGATAACCGGCACCATAGAGATCACCGACATCACCGCCATAAATATAAAGAACAGGCCGGTAAGGGCTAGCGGTTGGCGGAAAAACGTGCGCATGCCCAATTTGACCCAAAGGATGCCTTGGCGGGCGGGAACGATATGAAGTTTCATGCGGTGGGGCTGGTAGCACCTTCGGGCGTGCTCCAATTAAGAGGGTTGGCGATGCGCTGGCGCAGTATGCGCTCAAAGGGGGCCGGGTCGTGGGCTTTGAGCATGGCGGCTTGGCGCGGCAGGTGCAAGTCCCACAAACGCGAGAGCCAAAAACGAAAGGCCGCCGCGCGCAATAGGCTGGCAAAAACTGCGGCTTCCGAGGCTTGCAGAGCCCGCACGCTGGTATAGGCCTGCATAAAAGCATCGGTGCGGGCTGCATCGGCCACGCCCTTGGCCGTGTCCACACACCAGTCGTTCAGGCAAATGGCAATGTCATACACCCAGGCGTCGTTGCCCGCGAAGTAAAAATCAAAAAAGCCTGTCAGTTGATCGCGGCCTTGGGCGTCGGGCGCAAACATCACGTTGTCACGAAACAGGTCGGCATGGATGGGGCCGCGCGGCAGCGCTGCGTAATCCGCAGTCTGCGCTAGGGCCTGCAGCGCGGCCAACTCGCTTTGCAAGAGTGCGCTTTGTTCGGGCGTCACAAAAGGCAGCACTTCGGGCACGGTGCGCTGCCACCAGTCCAGACCGCGCAAATTCGGCTGTTGCATGCCAAAGCTGGCCCCGGCCAGGTGCATGCGCGCCAGCATGGCGCCTACTTGGGCGCAATGGTCGGTGCTCGGCTGCAATTCGCTTTTGCCTGCCAGCAGGCTCACCACACAACTGGGCCGCCCTTGCAGGCTGTGCAGCAAGTTGCCTTGGGCGTCCGCCGCCGGGTTGGGCACGGGAATGCTGTGCTGGGCCAGGTGGCGCATCAAGCGCAGGTAATAGGGCAGTTGCTCGGCGCTCAGGCGCTCAAACAGGGTGAGCACATAGCGCGCTTGCGCGGTGTCGGCAAAGTAATTGGTGTTTTCAATGCCCCCGGCGCAGCCTTCCAGACGGGTCAGCGGCCCCAAACCCAGGGTGTGGAAATAGGCGTTAGCCTGGTCGAAGGAAACTTGGGTGTAAACCGCCATGAAGCAAACCTGAAAGAGGGGCGCAGAGTCAAAAGGCTGTGCGGACGTTGTGGGCGCTAAGGCGAGGGCAGACCCCCTTTTGCACCGGGAGCGATTGTAGGCGGCGCCCTTTGGCCCCCACGCAGGCAGGCAAAATGCCGCCATGCACCCCACTTCCTCCGCCCCCACGCCTGCTTTGCTGCTGATTGACGGCTCGAGCTACCTGTACCGTGCTTTTCATGCCATGCCCGACCTGCGCGCCGTGCCCGGCGACCCGGCCAGTACCCCCACTGGTGCGCTGCGCGGCATGGTGAACATGATGCAGGCCTTGCGCAAAGAAGTGCCCGCCGCCTATGTGGCGTGCGTGTTTGATGCCAAAGGCCCAACCTTTAGAGACGCGATTTACCCCGCGTACAAAGCCCAGCGCGCGCCCATGCCCGACGATTTGCGCGCCCAAATTGCGCCTATCCACGAAATGGTGCGCCTCTTGGGCATGCAAGTGCTCGATGTGCCGGGCGTGGAGGCGGATGACGTGATCGGCACATTGGCGGTGATGGCGGCAGCGCGCGGTATGGATGTGGTGGTCAGCAGCGGGGACAAAGACTTGGCGCAACTGGTGAATGATCGCATCACCATCATCGACACCATGAATGGCAAACGCCGCGATGCGGCCGGCGTGTTGGAAGAGTTTGGCGTACCCGCCCATTTGATGCTGGACTACCAAAATCTGGTCGGGGACACGGTGGACAACGTGCCAGGCGTGAGCAAAGTCGGCCCCAAAACTGCGGTGAAATGGTTACAAGAATATGGCAGCCTGCAAGGCGTGATAGAGAACGCGGGCGCGATCAAAGGCGTAGTGGGCGAGAACCTGCGCAGCGCGCTGGACTGGCTGCCTACGGCGCGCCAGTTGCTCACTATCAAAACCGATTGCGAGCTCAAGGATTGGATGCCCTCGCTACCTGAGTTTTCAGACTTACTTTGCGGCCCAGAAGACTTGGCGGGCTTGCATGCGTTTTACCTTCGCTTTGGTTTTAAGGGCCTGGCGACCAGCGTGGCGGCGCAGTTGGAAAAAGGCGCTGCTAAGGCCCAGGCCGGTGGCGCGGATTTGTTTGGCGACATTGCGGCGCAAAGTCCGGCTAACGCTGCAAGTAGCGAGGTGCAAGGTGGCGAAGCAGCGCCGTCCCTGCTGGCGCGTGCCACCGAGTACGAAACGGTGCTCGACCATGCGGCACTACAACGCTGGCTTGCCTTGATTACGTCGTCTGATTTAGTGTCCGTAGATACCGAAACCACCTCCCTCGACGCCATGCGCGCCGAGATCGTGGGCATCAGCCTGAGTGTGGCGGTGGGCGCTGCAGCCTACATCCCCTTGGCGCACCGCTACCCGGATGCACCAACGCAATTGCCGCGAGACGAGGTGCTGGCCCTGCTCAAACCATGGCTGCAAGACGCTACCAAACACAAGTTAGGGCAACACGTGAAATACGACCGCCATGTGTTTGCCAACCATGGCATCGAAGTGCGTGGCTATGTGCATGACACCATGTTGCAAAGCTATGTGCTCGAAGTGCATAAGCCCCACAGTCTGGAAAGTCTGGCGGAGCGCCATTTGGGTTGTAAGGGCCTAAGCTTTGAAGACTTGTGCGGCAAAGGCGCGAACCAGATTAGCTTTGACCAAGTGGACATCGCCCGCGCCGCCCAATACGCCTGCGAGGACGCGGACCTGACGCTGGACGTACACCAGGCTTTGTGGCCGCGCGTGCAAATGGACGCCGGTTTGCAGTTCATCTACCAGCTGGAAATAGACAGCAGCGAAGCCCTGTACCGCATCGAGCGCAACGGCGTGCTGATCGACGCCCCGACGCTGGCCGCGCAAAGCCAGCAATTGGGGGCGCGCATTGTGGAGCTGGAGACCGAGGCCCATGCCTTGGCGGGACAGCCATTCAACTTAAGCAGCCCCAAGCAAATTGGTGAAATATTTTTTGGCAAGCTGGGCCTGCCGGTGGTGAAGAAAACCGCTACCGGTGCGCCTAGCACCGACGAAGAAGTACTAGAAAAACTGGCCGAAGACTTTCCGCTACCCGCCAAAATTTTGGAGCACCGGGGCTTGTCCAAACTTAAGGGCACTTACACCGACAAGCTGGCGCAGCTGGCGCTTCCCTCAACGGGACGCGTGCATACGCACTATGCACAGGCGGTGGCCGTTACCGGGCGCTTGTCCAGCAACGACCCGAACTTGCAAAACATCCCCATCCGCACCCCTGAGGGTCGGCGGGTGCGTGAAGCCTTTGTCGCGCCAGCGGATAGCGTGATCGCCAGTGCCGACTACAGCCAGATCGAGTTGCGCATCATGGCGCATATCAGCGGCGACGAGGCGCTTTTACAGGCCTTCCATCAGGGGCTGGACGTGCACCGCGCTACCGCTGCGGAGGTTTTTGGTTTGGCGCTGGACCAGGTTAGCAGCGAGCAGCGCCGCTATGCCAAGGTGATTAACTTCGGCTTGATATACGGCATGAGCGCCTACGGCCTGGCGCGCAATTTGGGTATCGACAACACCGCTGCGAAAAACTACATCGAGCGCTACTTTGCGCGCTTTGCCGGTGTGAAGCGCTATATGGACGACACCCGTGCGCAGGCCAAAGCCCAGGGCTATGTACAAACCGTGTTTGGTCGGCGTTTGTATTTGCCGGAAATCAACTCACCCAACGGCCAGCGCCGCGCCGGCGCCGAGCGCGCTGCTATCAATGCGCCGATGCAGGGCACTGCGGCAGATTTAATCAAGCTCAGCATGGTGCATGTGCAGCGCGCGCTGGACGCTGGTGGCTATGGCACCCGCATGATCATGCAAGTGCACGATGAACTGGTGTTTGAAGTGCCCCAGGCCGAAGTGGACTGGCTGCGTACCGAAATTCCACGCCTTATGGCGGCAGTGGCGCAGCTCAAAGTGCCGCTGCTGGCCGAAGTGGGCGTGGGGGCTAACTGGGACCAGGCCCATTGAGCTTTGCCGCCATGAAGCGGCAAAAGCATCGCCAGCGTCAATTTTCATGGGCCTTTGGCCACTAAAGCCTGACTGGCGCCAGTCTGTTGCACAATAGTTGCCCCAGGGGAGCAGGGGCGGTGTAGGTCCAGCCCACGCCTCCTTTCAGATTGCGTCCCTATCTAGCTACCCCCCAAACCGCGCCATTACGATGCAGCACACGCCAGATCAGAAGCCCTCCGTAGCACCGCGTCCGTTTAGTACTGCGGCAGAGCCGCTGGCTGCCAGCACGGTGGTGCATACGACGGGCGAGGGTCTGCTCTGCGGCGAGGTACTTATCGAATGCGCAGGCTTTGCGCTTCCCGCGTACCGCGCGGTGCCCTTGGGCGCCACTTGTCCGCCAGTGGTGCTCGTGGTGCCGGAAATTTTCGGGCTGCATGCGCATATCACCGATGTGGTGCGCCGGCTGGCGCATCGGGGCTATTTGGCGATTGCGCCGGATGTCATGGCCCGCCAGGGCGATGCCAGCGCCTATACCGATATGGCCACCTTGATGGCTGAGTTGGTATCCAAGGTGCCTGATGCCCAAGTGCTGCAAGACCTAGACACCGTTATGGACTGGGCTGGCGCACAAGGCGGCGACCTGGGA
>CAMBNY010000017.1 GCA_945869165.1 Comamonas sp. lk
GTAGTAACTACGCGCGCCATACGCGATAGCCCAGCCCACACAAGAGCCTTGATTCCCTTGGGTACCCGGCTGCGGTAGCCGCGATGACAAGTCAACTCGATCAGGAAGTACCGCCCGATATTTGGGCGCCTTGGGGAATTGTTCATAGGTGTCAGTTTCCGCGAAGTCCAGTCCGATTGAAAACTCCAGCTGTTGCGCGGCGGTAACAGGGGAATTGGACGCAATTAATGCACCAATCAGGATTGCCGGAGAAAAGCGAAAAAGGTATTTCACGGTCGGAAGTAGAAATCGCCCACCAGATAAGAAGTTTCCGAGGGCGTTTGCTCTCCGTTGGTTTCCCGAATAACGGATTGCCGTACTTCCTTGAAGACATCCTCAATCTTGACGCCTTTGCGCTGCATGGCTTTTATCAAGTTCTTGGTATACGGGCTGTTACCGCTATCACCATCAGATGCCGTTTTGCCCGGAGAGGTGGCGTACGCAATGATGGAGCCTTGCGGCGCATCGGTTACCGTGAGACCCCGGCTCATGCCGCCACGCGCATCGGGCAGGCTGCTGCGGCAGGCATCCAGCACCACAATGTTGAGTGTGTTCTTCGCGTCCTTGAGGTTATCCATAACTCGGTTTACGTCGATACCCTCGTAGGGAACTTCAGAGGTTTTTTTGACGTTCTCTGAAACCGGGATTAAAAAATTGCGGTTATCGGCTTGTATGCCGTGTCCGGAGAAGTAAAACAGACCGACGTCGTCCCGCCCCAGCTTTCCAGTGAAATTGCGCAGCACCTCTTCCATACGCCGCTTGTCCAAGTTGCTGTAGCTCATCACTTCAAAGTTGGCTTGTCGGAGCGCCTCGCTCATGGATTTGGCGTCATTCACCGCATTGTTCAATCGCGGCATGCTGCTGTAGTTGTCGTTGCCGATGACCAGCGCAAGGCGGCGGCGGTTATCGGGGGCAACTTGGACTTGGCCTTTTTGGCTTTCGGTGCGCTGGCGCTCAAGGGCTATTTGACGCTTTTCCTCCTCTATGCGCTTGCGTTCTACTTCCAATTGCGCGGCCTTGCGCTCGTTTTCCTGTCGCTGGGCTTCTGTTCCTGAAGGAGAGCTATTGTTCTTGACTATGCGTGTAAAGCTATTCGGGTCTATGTATTGAGATGTGACTAGCGTGTTGTCTTTGTAGATGCCTGATTCTTTAATGTTTCCATTGGCGCTGTAAATAATGCCTTGCCCGTTGTACTTGTCATCCCTCCACTCACCTACCCACTTTTCGCCGTCTGCAAATGTGAAAGTGCCTTGCCCGTTGTACTTGTCATCCTTGTACTCACCCACGTACTTATTGCCGTTTGCAAATGTGTAAGTGCCTTGCCCGTTTCGTTTGTCATCCTTGTACTCACCCACGTGCTTGTCGCCGTTTGCAAATGTGTAAGTGCCTTGCCCGTTTCGTTTGTCATCCTTGTACTCACCCACGTGCTTGTCGCCGTCTGCATATGTGTAAGTGCCTTGCCCGTCTTTCTTGCTATCTTTCCACTCACCCACGTACTTAAGGCCGTTTGCAAATGTGTAAGTGCCTTGCCCGTTGAACGCTCCATTTTTTAACTCGCCGACATATTTGTCTCCCTTAAATTTGGGATGCGTGATATCCATCGTGCCAAATCCATGTTCCTTACCATTTAAAAACACGCCCAAGTAGGTGTGGTTGGTCTTAGTTACTCGACCATAACAATTACTCCAGGTTGTCACATCACTACCTTGACAAGCTGGCAAATTGCTCTGCCCAAACGCTGTTCCGCCTAAGAAGAATGAGAGTAATAGCAGGGCGAAGTGAATCAGCTTGTTCATAGGTTGATGGCGGCAGAAATAGATGGAATATGTGCGGTATTCAAAAAGCTCGGAGGAAATCAGGATAGCCTTTTGCGCGTCAAAGTTAAGCCGCGATATTAAACAAAAGCGCCGAGATGCGCTAGTTCGGCAAATTTAGCCGAGACCGGATTGCCTGCCTCCAGCTAAGCGCGAGGGCTAACCGCCCTGCTTACTGCGCAGAAACACTCTTTATTTAGATGGTGCAGGCCCAGTGGAGCAACGTCCATCAGCAATTTCAGAAATTTATATACCCCCGCCAACCTGCATTTCAAAAACAAGGGGGTGGGTTGAGCAGATTAGAGTGCATAGTTAGCACTGCTGAATGGGCTGGGAACGGGGGGTGGGGGTACGGTGGGTCTAGCCCTAGTTAGGAATTAACTCATCCAAGAAAAACTTTAGTACGGTGATATGCCAAATACACCATTTGTCGTCCCTAAACCGGCGTGGTCTTGGCTTCAGGGTTCAAACCCCACGCAGCTTGCACTGATTGAGGTAAGGCCTTGCTCATGAGGAGGCCTCCATCATCACCAAAACTGATGAACCCCTTGTCAAACAAGTGGTCAACGTGGGGGACTAGGAGCAGGCCATTGTTGCCGTCAAGTTTCTCTCTACTGTCACTCTTTGACTAAGGCTTAATGTGGCTAGCCCGTAAGCACCGAGCAATAGGTAGAGATCCTCTTTGGGAAGTAGTTTGTAAGCCAATACAAAAAACGCAGCCCCTATCCAAGCGGCAGATGTCCATGCCGGCTTGTTACAACTTTTCCCAAGGAGTAGCAAACTCAGGGTGCAGCAGACGATAAGAAAGGTAACGAGCGTCACTTCGCTATGCCGGACTGCCCACCCTGATCGTACTACTTAGAAATACGAACAGCGACAGACCGTGCTGCTACCTTGTTTTTCACAGCGAACAACCTCACCCTGCTTGCAACTCTGTGCAAATGCAGCAGTCATACCAAGTGCCAGCAAGCCAGCAACAACAATTGCTTTCAAATTGATCATTTTTTACTCCAAAGGATTTAACCCGACACAGCATCGGTTTGGGTATCTTATCCCGTGGTTCTTTATCCGTCAAGCAAGCAATATCAAGGGCATGGCAAAACCTTCCCCTCAATTCGCTGGAGACCCTGTGCTTGTTGCACTGGGAGCGGCAATTCGCAGGGAACGGTCTGACCGGGGACTATCCCAAGAGGCACTGGCAGTGGACGCAGATCTTGACCGCTCCTACATGGGTGGCATTGAGCGCGGGGAACACAACTTGACTTTGATGAACGTCATCAAGATTGCTGGAGCCTTGAAACTCAGCCCGTCAAAGTTGCTCGACTCTGCCAGTCTTTAGGCTGTGCGTGCGCTTTGCGCCGATTAGTTCCAACATTGCGCAACAATGAAGTACTGGGTGCTACTACGCTGATCGGTTGAGGCAACGCCTGCAGACCAAAAAAATATACGCCCCGCCAGTCTGCATTTCAAAAACAAGGGGGTGGGTTGAGCATAATAAAGTGTATAGCTAGGACTGCTGAACGGGCCGGAAACGGGGGGGTGGAGGTACGGTGGGGTCTGTGGATCGCTATTTTTCCGCAGCCCGGCTTCAGAAACCCACGCAGTAGGCAATGAAGTAATATCGCCCCGGGCAGGCAAAAGCTTGGCCCAAATCTGTCCCACTAACCCACAGGAATTGGGACAAACCGTAAGCAAAAGTGCCGCAGGCTACGCCGGTCTGGACAACGAACTCTTCTACATGGACAAAACCATGATGGTGTTTGGAGACGCTAAAAAGGTGGTCGAGGATATGGTCAAGGCGATTGAGTAAGCGCTACCAATCCTTGATCGCTACTGTTCGTATTACTTACTACTGGGTATGACCGCGTCAATCACAGCACCCCCGGCCTTTGCCGTGGTTTTGACCACTGTGGCTCCCACTGATATTGCAGCGTCTGCAACAGAATAGACGGCGCAGCCACTGCAAGGCAGTGAAATTAGCAAAACGATATAGATGGCTTTCATAATTCTTTCGTAGATTGGCAAAAATTAAGGAGGAATACTCTGTTTCCAAACAGCGGAGGCAGATTTATGGCCTAGCCGTCATATTAGGGGTGCAAGCATAGGCTAGCAGGTAGTCAATATTAGGGCAATGTATGAGTTGGAGGGAATTGACCGCTAATATGGCGGCTTGGTTACGTTAACTCTGCTAATTTTGAATACCTTTATCCGCTCTATCGCAGTCTTATTAGCTGCCCTATTGGTGCAGGCTGCGGGAGCGCAGGTCATATCCGGCAAGGGGTTTATTCCAGACGAGAACGGCACTAATCTGGACGACCAGCAAGCTGCCAAATTAGCCTCGCAGCCGCAGATTGCACTGGGAACCATATTTAAAGACTGCGCCGAATGCCCGGAGATGGTGGTACTGCCTGGCGGCAGCTTCCTCATGGGTTCACCGCCCGATCCGGAGCCTGACCCTTTCAGCAACGAGAAACCCAAAACTATCGGCGCACCCAACCAAAAACCTCAGCACCGGGTGCAGATTCAAAGCTTTGCCATTGGCAAGTATGAAGTTATGCAAGAGCAATGGTACGCAGTC
Source organism: Comamonas sp. lk (assembly GCA_945869165.1). Taxonomy (GTDB): domain Bacteria; phylum Pseudomonadota; class Gammaproteobacteria; order Burkholderiales; family Burkholderiaceae_C; genus Allorhodoferax. The sequence goes on from CAMBNY010000017.1 coordinate 4,432, forward strand.
ATGGGCAACAACCCGAGCCAAAACAAGGGAAGGGCCTTGCCCGTTGAACAGGTCTCTTGGAATGATGTTCAAAATTTCATCGTCAAGCTTAATCAAAAAACCGGGCGCAAGTACCGACTACCCAGCGAAGCCGAATGGGAATACGCTCTAAGGGCTGGAACAACTACCGAATGGAGCTTTGGTAACGATGTTTCAAAGCTGGGTAACTACGCTTGGCATGGCAGAAGCAGTGGGAACAAGACACAGGCAGTGGGCCAAAAGCTGCCCAATGCATTTGGTCTGTTTGATATGCACGGTAACGTTTGGGAGTGGGTAGAGGATTGCTGGCACGACACTTATAACGGCGCTCCAATTGACGGACGTGCGTGGACGACAAATTGCACAGATAACAGGCGAGTTGCGCGTGGAGAATCTTTTTACTACTCTAGGCCATTTCGCTCCGCCGACCGCGACCGGTATGACCCCAATATTCGCGGAAATCTCGGAGGTTTTCGCTTAGCCCGCGACCTTTAAAACCGTGAATAAGTTCATCCGCTCCATCGCAATTATGCTGATTTCAGCCTGCCTGACGCAAGGTGCATGGGCGCAGTTCAACGTCAGCGGCCCGGGCTTTTTGCCAGATGAAAACGGAACAAATCTAGATGTTCCGCGAGCGGGAAAAGTAACGCCGAATGCATCTACGGGAACCGTGATCAAAGACTGTTCTGAATGCCCCGAGATGGTGCTGGTAGACGCAGGGGGCTTCATGATGGGTTCAGATGCGCAAGAGCAGGAAGTAGCTAACCAATCGGGCCTAAAGACTGAGTACACAACACCGGAGGCCCCGCAGCACTATGTTCGAGTCGCCCGCTTTGCGGCAGGTCGCTATCAGGTTACCAAAGGTGAGTTTGCGACCTTTGTGCGCGCAAGTGGCTACCGTACCGAGGCAGAGCAGGGCGATGGCTGCTACATGTGGACGGGTAAGGAGTGGAAGAAGGACGCGGCCTACAACTGGCGCAATGTGGGCTTTGCCCAAGGGGATGACCACCCGGTGGTGTGCGTGAGTTGGAACGATGCGCAGGCGTACATCCAATGGCTCAACGGGATCAGCGGAAAGCGCTATCGCCTGCTTAGTGAAGCCGAGCGCGAATACGCCGCCCGGGGCGGCAAACAGACTGCGTTCTGGTGGGGCGAGGGCATTACAACCTCACAAGCTAATTACCAAGGGAGTGCCAGCTATAACGGCCGACAGACAGGGCAATTTAGGCAAACGACCGTACCGGTGAACAGCTTTAGTCCCAACCCGTTTGATCTTTACAACGTGCATGGTAATGTGTGGGAATGGACACAGGATTGTTGGCATGAGAACTATGATCGCGCGCCAACTGATGGCAGTGCTTGGACGATAAATTGTTCGGGTAACCAGCGGGTACTTCGCGGCGGCTCTTGGAACGATAGCCCACAAAATTTGCGCTCTGCCAGTCGTAGCAAGGATAGGCCTGAGTTTAGGTTTTACGACATCGGGTTCCGTTTAGCCTCAGATTTTTATGTAAAAGCCAAGGATACTGGCGGGCCGCCAAAACTGGCTAAAAAAATGCCAGAGGCACCACGCTTTGAATACACCTATTTCCAACTGGAGCGCGAATTTCTCGTCAACCTAAACCGTTCGGGAAAGGTCATGGCGGTACAGATTGCAATCATGACGCGCTACGACGAGCGGGTTATCGAAAACATTAAGAAGCATGAATTTGCATTGCGCTCGGCGATCTTGGATGTCTTGCGCATGACCACCGAGGCCGATCTAGCCAAATCTGATTTCCGGCGCGATCTAGCTTATAAGGTTCAGGATGTGATGAATACTGTATTGGAAAAATACGAGGACTTCGGCGGAGTAGAAGAGGTGAATTTCACCTCCTTTATAGTCCAGTAAAGCACTTTAGCGCGCCTCCCATCATGATTGATAAGCGTCTTTCCCTGCGCTGTGAAATGATCTTCACATCTAGATGTGGTCATTTTTCATTAGTACGATAAATATGCAAATTGGTATCCCATTATCCTTCCCCGTTATGCTCTATGTGGCATTACTAGGAATATCTGCGCAAGCCGAAGATACGAGTTTTGCGCACGCTAAATGTATTCAAAAAGGATTCCAAGAACACACAAAAGACCATGCCGAGTGCATACGACAGTTTTTAAAATCGATCGGATCTTCGCCACTACCGCCACCACCACCAATAGCTATTGCTCCATCAGAAAAGTCAATTGCTCAAAAAGGAAAACCAAGAAAGGAGCTTGACACTGGCAAGGCGGAGCAGGACATGCCCTTACCCAAACCAACGGACGATAAGTCACGCAAAGAATTAGAAGCCGCCAAATCAGCGGAAGAAAAGCTGCGCAAAGAATCAGAAGCTGCCATGGCGGAGTTGGAACAACGACTCAAGGCGAAAGCGGAGCAAGCACAGAGCGAAAAATTACGCAAAGATCAGCTCGAACGAACCATGAAGCAGGTCCCAGGTACCGGCACAGGTGCCCAAACCGGGTCGCCCGATGCGGAATACGGCGCAAAAGTGCGCGAAGCGATACGCCCCCACTTTTTATTAATCAAAGAAGTAAGCCCAAATTTAACGGCGGAATACCTGGTGAAAACCGTTGCCAACGGAAAAATCGTCGATGCCAAACTGATAAAGAGCAGCGGAGATACCTACTTGGATGACGTTGCCTTGAAAGCAATTTTGAAAACTGAGCGCTTGCCGCCGGACAAAGACGGTAAGGTGCCATCGCCTATGGTGATTGTTATAAGTCCTTAGGTTTGAATCAATTCGGCATTGGCTCTGATTACCGAGCCAGTGGCCTTCGGATAAATAATATTTTTTCTTGCGTACCTTTCGAGTGCTTGAACGCAGATGCATTAGAGCCATTTGCCGTAGGCGCAAGCTATTCTTCGTTGGCCAATGCAACTGCGCCGCATCGCAAAATTGGTAGGCTCGGCAAGACCCGCAATTCGCTCTCCAATTTATCCAAACTGCTTATGTGGGTTTCGTTAGCAACAATTCGCTGTGAGGAGCTCCGATTCACCGCGCCACCAAAACCCTATTGGCATCGCCCGTTAGTTGAGGTTCCTGGTTGCGGCTCATGGTCAGGGCAAATCGGGAAACCCGCTCTGAAAGGTAGCTCTGAAGCTTTCCGACGGTTATGCGCTCCCAGGCCCTGCGCAACGCATGCTGACATCAGCAACACCGCGATGGAGCGGACGAACTGTTTCATGTTGTTATAGGTCACGGGCTAGTCGGAAGCCGATGTTTGGTCTTCGCTCCCCTAACACCTGCCCGAAACGCGAGCCCGAGCGCATACTTCCCGGGGAATCATTCCAAGACCCTCCACGAACAACGTAGTTAACTTCTCGTGCGCGGGATACTGGCCTACTGAAAGGGATTTGGTCGCAAGCTTCTTCCCAAGCACTACCATCTTCGGGCGCGCCAATGTAGTTCTCATGCCAGCAATCTTGGACCAATTCCCCCGCATTGCCTAGCATGTCAAAAACTCCGAACGCATTAGGCCACTTTAGTCCCACTGGGTTAGCTTTAGCTGCGATTGAATTGAACCAAGCATAAACATGTAGCTCGAGGTCCTTATCGCCGAAAGGGTAAATAGTCGTACTTCCCGCCCTTGCTGCGTACTCCCATTCGGCTTCGCTTGGTAGCCGATATTTCTGGCCCGTCTTCTGGTTGAGCTTGGTAATGAACTGGCGGATATCTTCAAAAGACACTTGCTCCACAGGCAAGGTGCGGCCCTTGTAAGCGCTTGGGTTACTGCCCATGACGGCGTACCACTGCTCCTGCGTGACCTCATACTTGCCGATGGCGAAGCTCTGAATTTGCACGCGATGCCGGGGCTTTTCGTTGGGTTCGCCAATGGACTTCGGCTTCTCGTTGCTGAACGGGTCAGGCAAGGGGTCGGGTGGCGAGCCCATCAAGAAGCTACCGCCAGGCAACACCACCATCTCGGAACACTCGGGGCAGTCTTTGACGATGGTTCCCGGTGCAATCTTCGCCTTCGCCGCGACTTTGCCTGCTTTTGGGTAATCCAGATTCGTTCCGTTCTCATCCGGAATAAACCCCTTGAACAACCCCTGCGCCCCCGCAACCTGCACCACGCAGGCCAACACCAGAAACTTCAGCAGCTTGCCCATTCCTATTTGGATACCAGCACCCGTGCGCTATCCCCAACGAGCTGCGGCTCCTGCGTACGGTTCATCTTCATCGCAAAGCGCGGAACCTTGTCCGCGAGGTAGCTCTGGAGTTTTCCGATGGTGATAGTGCCGTCTTTGTTCTCATCGGCATCCCCCTCCAGGCCTTTCATCAGGTAGTAGCTAAAAATGCCGTGCTTAAGGTCAGGGCTGGAACTTGATATCTGGCTGTTGGCGGATGCCGACATGACTGTGAAATTGTCAGGGTAGGCTTTTTCCTCCAGCTTGATGGAGACAGGGCGGGCGCTTGCAAGCAGTTGCTCTCCGCCCCGGGTTTGTCCGCTGTAGCAGCTATCCATAAACATGGTCACCGACTTGGGCCGGGCTGTTTGCAACAGGTTCACCACTTCCTTTTGGGCTACTGCGGTGCGTTCCAACAAATCTTTGTCTACGCCGTAGGGCAGCAGGTAGAGCTTGCCTTCATCCGAGGGCAGTCCGTGTCCGCTGAAGAACACGTACACATCGGTCTTGTCCTTCGTAACGCGCGAGGGCAGCCAGTTCTTGAAGGCTTTGACGATGGATACGTCATCTGCCTTGGAGTCCAGCATCATGTTGATGTTGTCGGGCTTGATGCCAAGGCGCAGGGCGTAGTCATAAAAAGCCAAGGCATCGTCTTTGGCAAATTCGGCCTTGGGAATCCGTAGGTAATCCTGTATGCCAATGATGATGGCGACCGCATCCCGTTTTGCTTGGGGACGCAGGTTGGCGGCATTGAGTTCGGCAAAGCTCTCTTTGGCCTCTGACAGAGCGCGGGAGACGGTCAGTACCTTGGTATCGGTATTGCCGTAAAGGTCACGGGCCACCACGGTGAACTTGGTCTCCTGCCCGGCACGGGCGACACGCTTGGCGGTGTAGACACCGTCGGCCCTGCCACCGAGTTCGTCGCCATTGAGTTTGAGGGAACTGGTATCGGCGTTGGTGCGGATGGTCAGGGTGACCTCGCCAAACGCGTCAGGTGGGCTGGCACTGGCTCGGACGGCGATGCTGGCGGTCTGCTTGGCCTTTTCGCGCTGAAGCTTGTCGGCATCAAGGCGTTCGCGCTCCTGGGCTAGGCGGACACGCTCCTGTTCCAACTGCGCGGCTTTGCGCTCGTTATCAAGTCGCTGGGATTCGCTGATTTGGGCCAAGGCGGGATTAGTGGGGCGTAGGAGTTGGTTGGCAGACCAGGTACCTTGGCTGATGACGGTTCCATTGGCTGCGGCAATCGTTCCTTGGCCCTCGTACTTGCCGTCTTTCCATGTCCCGGTGTATTTCTCGCCGCTGGCAAAGGTCTGAACGCCAAAACCGTTGGGCTTTCCGTCGCGCCATTCACCTTCGTATTTGTCGCCGTTGGTATTGAGCCAGCGGCCTGTGCAGTTGCTCCAACGCGAGGGGGTGCTTCCCTGGCAAACGGGTAGTTGGCTCTGGGCGTAAGACGCGCCTGCGATCAGCAGTAGGCATAGAAGGCGAGATAGATGTTTCATGCCGATCATGTTAGCAAGGGCGCCGGTAGGCCTGCCCGCTACCAGCGTCCATAGTGGGTGACCACACCGTACCAAAGTGAACCGACTTCCCGCCCCATGGTGGTTTGCCCAGATTTTGCGGTGGTATTTGCAGCCAGGTGAACCATTACCAACTTTTGCGCAGGATCGACAAAAATAGATTGTCCGTAAACCCCTAGAAGCGCAAATCGGCGCTGGGCGCCAGGGAACGTCCATACTTGATAACCATAACCGTAGTACGGGGTTGCTCTTTGGGGGGCAAAAGCATCTGGATGCCGTTTCCAATCGGTAGCCTCCATGAGGAAGTCTTTTGGAATGATTTCGCCTAAATCTGGTCGATCTGGTCGCGTGCCATCATTGGCGAGAAGAATGCCCAAGCGGGCGTATTCCTGTGCCGTAGCGTTCAAGTTGCCACTCGCCCGCTCCAAACCGTCCGAGCCTGCGCGCCACAGTGCCGAAGTCTGTGCGCCCATAGGCTGCCAAAGTCGAGACTCCATATACTGGCTCAGGGTTTGACCAGTGGCTCCGCGCAGCACGAGCGCGAGCATGTCGGTTTCAGCGCTGGCATAGTTAAAAGCCACACCCTGCGGCCTGAGCCGGGTGTTGATTACCTTGGCTCCGGCGGCTGCGCCTCCACGATACGCTGCTGCACCGTACCTTGCTAAGTCATCAGCACCGTTATACAGTTCCTCAAACTTTGCACCAGAAGACATACGAAGCAAATTGCGGATGGTGGTCTCCCCATAGATCGTCCCGCTGAGCGTGGGTGCATACAAATCTGCGCGGTCATCCAATGATTTGATGCGCGCCTCCCGCAAGGCGATGCCTACTGCCATGGCGGTGACAGTTTTAGCCATGGAATTGGACAAAAACCGATGCGCAGCGTTGCGTCCATATTGGTATCGTTCCAACTGAATCACACCATCTTTAATCACCAGCAGCGCCATCGCCGGTTGGCGCTTCAAGTAATCGCCCACGGTGAGGTCGCTTTGCCCATCGACTGACCATCTGTAGGGCGGCTCTTGATCAGCCCGCTTAAGTACCAATGGCTCTGATGCGGGCTGCATGGTGTTGGCGACACCGTCGAAGATGCCGGGAATTTCCCCTTGACGGGTGAAGGAGCCCACACGCACGCAGGGATCCATAAACCAGGTGCGGGCTGTGCCGACAGGATAGCCCTGGGCTTTACAGAGCGCGGTTTCTTCGGGCTCAGCGTGTGCAAATGCCGCGCTGAATATCAAGAGCAAAGTCAGAACTAGGCGATTGGTATGCATGCTCGAATTCCCCAACAAAGTGTAAAACCGCAAGCCCAATCAATTGGGCTGAGATGAAGCAACTTGCCTTCCCGAACCAAGGGGCTGAGCAGGTGAGCACCTCCAGTACCCCTGGCTGCGCCGGGCTGATCTGGAAGTGGTTCCGCATGGACAAAACCATGATGGTGGTGGGCGACGCTAAAAAGTGCTCTAGGACATGGCCAAGGCGATGGCGCTATCGCTACTTCAACCACCCGCGCTTGCGAAAGTACCACATAGGCACCAGCGCGCTGCCAATCATCAGTGCCACGGTGTAGGGATAGCTCCAGCCACCTAAAAATTCCAGCTCGGGAAACTTTAGGTTCATGCCATACACACTTGCAATCAAGGTGGGCGGCAAAAGCGCCACGCTGGCGACCGAGAAGATTTTGATGATCTTGTTCTGGTTGATATTAATGAAACCTACCGTGGCATCCATCAAGAAGTTGATCTTGTCAAATAAAAACGCCGTGTGGCTATCCAGCGAGTCGATATCGCGCAGAATCTGGCGGGCGTCCTCAAACTGCTCTGCGTTGAGCATTTTGGAACGCATCATGAAGCTCACCGCGCGGCGCGTGTCCATCACGTTGCGGCGGATGCGACCGCTCATGTCCTCGTGGCGTGCGATGGCGGCCAAGGCTTCGCCGGCGATCTCATCGGTCACATTGCCGGCCAGCACTTTGCGGCTGACGTTTTCCAAGTCGTCGTAAATGCCTTCTAGCGTATCGGCCGAATACTCGGCATCGGCGTCAAAGAGCTTGAGCAGTACTTCCTTGGCATCTTCGATGAGCCCAGGCGCGCGGCGCGCGCGCATACGCAGTAATCGGAAAACAGGCACGTCTTCATCGTGGATCGAAAAAAGCACGCCCTTGCTTTTCAGGCTGTCATTGACCAAGTTCAAGATAAAAGCGGCGCGCACCGTGCGCGGCTCATCTTCGTCGGCAATCAAAAAGTCACTGCGGATATGCAGTTCGCCGTTGTCTTCGGTATAAAAGCGGGCGGATTCTTCGATGTCCTCGTCCATCGCGTCTTCGGGAATCGACAGGCCGTAGTACTGCTTGATCCAACGCTTTTCTTCGACGGTGGGCGATTCCAAGTCCACCCAGATGGGCTGGAATTTGGAGAGTTCTTCCAGGGATTCGATTTCTTCCTGGAACAGGCGGCCGTTGGCCAGGGTGAAAATATTGAGCATGGCAATGGGTTGAAGGTCAGGGGCCTACGGGTTCGATGGGGCGGCGGGAATACGGCGGCTTTCGAACGACGGGGCACCTGGCCTCAACCATCCGAAAGCTACCTACTGGGGTAGTGGTCCAAGAATGCTCTCCAGAGTGGGAATCCAAGGATTATCGCACCCCAGCTCCAGCGGACACGACCGCTTTACACGGGGATTCGGACCCGGTCGCAGTCCGCACTCCAGGCTAATCCATAAAGAGCGCCAGCCCATCGGAAAAGCTTTGCTTTTTTCTAAAAAGTGGCGCATAGTGGGGTCGGGATATTCCAAGAATATTGCGATATTCGCGGAATTTGGACTGGCGACCGCCAGGTCGCCGGATGTGTAGCAAGCAACTGGAGGCTATTTATGAATTTGACAATCAGCGGCCATCATCTGGAAGTAACACCGGCTCTGCGCAGTTACGTGACTGACAAATTGGACCGCATCATGCGCCACTTTGACCAGGTCGTCGACGTAAAAGTCTTGCTCACGGTAGAAAAGCAAAAGGAAAAAGAGCGCAGGCAGCGCGCCGAATGCAATATCCACGTCAAGGGCAACGATTTGTTCGCCCAAAGCTCCCACCAAGACCTCTATGCCGCCGTGGACGATCTGGTGGACAAATTAGACCGCCAAGTGGGGCGCCACAAAGAGCGCATCCAAGACCACCACCACACCGCGCCTAAGCGCCTGATGTAGCCCGTCCGGGTCTCGTAAGCTAGCGAAACCGCCACCCCAAGTGGCGGTTTTTTTATGGGCATAATCCGCACCACCATGAACCGACTCGCCAATCTATTGCCGCAGCCACACGTGCTTGCACAGGTGGATGTCACCAGCAAAAAGCGAGCGTTTGAAGAGGCCGGACTGCTGTTTGAAAGCCTGCACGGACTGAGCCGGGCTTTGGTCACCGACAGCCTTTTTTCCCGCGAGCGCCTGGGCTCGACCGGCCTAGGGCACGGGGTGGCCATACCCCACGGACGCATCAAAGGCCTCAAGTCCCCTATGGCCGCAGTGTTTCAGTTGGCACGCCCGATCGGCTTTGACGCGCCGGACGATATGGCCGTCAGCCTGATGATTTTTTTGCTGGTGCCTGAGGCGGCTACCCAGCGCCACCTTGAAATTCTCTCTGAAATCGCCGAACTGCTCAACGATGCCGATATGCGCAAGCGCCTGATCAGCGCCACCGATGCCACGCAGTTGCACAGCCTGCTCACGGGCTGGCGCTCCACCCAAGCGCATTGAAATTTTGCAGCGCACAGCCTTCGCTAAATAACCGGGTCTTAAGCTGTGAAACCCAACGCCATCAGCGCCGACGTCCTGTTCGAAGCCTTTCGCAACCGCTTGCAGTGGCAATGGGTGGCCGGTCTGGGCGCCTCAGAGCGGCGCTTTGACGAAGTCGCGGTACGCGCGGCCCGCTCGGGTGCCGATCTGGTGGGTTACCTCAATTACATTCATCCCTACCGGGTTCAAATTCTTGGCGAACGGGAGATCGCCTACATCACCAACGCCACGGAAGAAGACAGTACCCGGCGCATTCAGCGCATCGTGACCCTGGAGCCGCCGGTGCTGGTGCTCGCTGACGGTCAAGTGCCCCCACCGGGCTTGCTGCGTATGTGCGAGGAAGCCCAAATTCCGATGTTCGCCGCCCAAGGCTCCTCGGCCTTTGTCATCGACGTGCTGCGCGCGTATTTGTCCAAGCACTTTGCCGACCGCGTGTCCATGCACGGCGTGTTTATGGACATTCTGGGTCTGGGGGTGCTGATTACCGGTGAGTCCGGCCTGGGCAAAAGCGAGCTGGGACTGGAACTGATTTCGCGCGGTAACGGATTGGTGGCCGATGATTCGGTGGACTTGTACCGCATCAACCAGGCCACCATTGAAGGGCGTTGCCCAGACCTGTTGCAAAACCTACTGGAAGTACGCGGCATCGGCCTCTTGGACATACGCGCTATTTTTGGTGAGACGGCGGTGCGGCGCAAAATGCGCCTCAAGCTGATCGTGCACCTGGTGCGCAAAGAAACCCTGGAGCGCGAATACGAGCGCATGCCGCATGAGCCGCTGACCCAGGACGTAATCGGCATCCCGGTACGTAAAGTGGTGGTTCAGGTGGTGGCTGGGCGCAATATCGCGGTGCTGGTGGAGGCGGCGGTGCGCAATACGATTTTGCAATTGCGCGGTATCGACACCTACCAGGAATTTGTCGATCGCCAGCGCCGGGCCATGGAATCCGGTTCCTAGGGCCTGCGAAGTTACGTGTAGCGCTTGCTGCGCAGGTTCTGGCGCATATCACTGAGCAAGGGCTGCAAAGTGGCACTGCCAATGCGTAAGGCGACGGCGGTGGCCAGGATGTCAATAATCATCAAATGCAAGAGGCGCGAGACCATGGGGCTGTATTTATCAAAGCCCTCCGGGTGGTCGGCGTTGAGGTGAATATGGCCGGCACTAGCCAATGGCGAGCCGCTGGCGGTGATCACAATCGTGGTGGCACCGTTTTTGCGCGCAATGTCGCAAGCGTCCATCAGGTCTCGCGTGCGGCCTGAGTTGCTGATCACCACCACACAGTCCCCCGGACGCAGCACCGAGGCGCACATCACCTGCATATGGCCGTCGCTGTACGCGGTGGTATTGACGCCCAGGCGGAAAAATTTGTGCTGGCCATCCTGGGCCACGATGCCTGAATTACCCACCCCGAAAAACGGCACTTGGCGCCCTTGGCGGTATGCCTCGATCAAGGCGTTCACCGCGCGGTCCATGGACGGGGTACTGGCCTCGTTGCGATACTTCAAAAACGCCGCCACGGTGTTGTCGATGACCTTGACCATCACGTCGCCGATTTTGTCGTCTGCGTCCACACTGCGGTGGATAAAGGGCACGCCCTCGTTGATGGTACCGGCCAGTTTGCGCTTGAAATCGGCCAGGCCGTCATAGCCCACGCTGCGGCAAAAGCGCACCACGGTGGGCTTGCTGACATGGGCGCGATCGGCCAGTTCGCTGACGGGTAATTTGGCGAATGCGCGCGGATCGCTTAGGCACAGCTTGCCCACGCGTTGCTCGGCAGGCGCCAAAGAGGGGAGCGAAGCGGTAATGCGATCCAACATATGTTTTATCCTTTGTGCCCGCCCGGTCTGCGCCGGATTAGTTTTCTTCGTCCCAGCAAAAACCATCACGCGCGATCATGGCGCTGGATGCGCTGGGCCCCCAGGTGCCGCAAGCATAAAGGCGCGGACCTTGCGGGTCGCCAGCCCAATGTTTGATGAGCGGCTCCACCCAACGCCAGGCCTCTTCCTGCTCGTCGCTGCGCACAAATAGGTTCAGCCGCCCGTCGATCACGTCCAGCAGCAAGCGCTCGTACGCGCCCACGCGCTCCGAGCCAAAGCGTTTGGCAAAGTCCAGGTCCAGCTGCACCGGCGCCAAGGCGTTCGCCGTTTTGGCGCCGCGCATGTCCTGGCCCTGCGCCAGCAAATGCAGTTCCAGCCCGTCTTTGGGCTGCAAATTGATCACCAACTGGTTACCGGCATTGGCACCGGAGCGGAAGATGGCATGCGGCGTGGGCCTGAAATTGACCACGATGCGCGCATCGCGCCCGGCCAGGCGTTTGCCGGTGCGTATATAAAACGGCACGCCGGCCCAGCGCCAGTTGGCGATTTCGGTACGTAGCGCCACAAAGGTTTCGGTATTGCTTTGGGGGTCGACACCTTTTTCTTCGCGGTAGCCCGGCACCGGCGTACCGGCGCTGATGCCCGCCGCATACTGGCCGCGCACCACATCGCTAGTAAGGCTTTCGGTCGTCCAGGGTTTGAGCGAGCGCAGCACCTTGAGCTTTTCGTCGCGAATGGCGTCGGCATGCGCGTTAATCGGCGGCTCCATGCCAATCGCGCAAAGTAATTGCAAAGCATGGTTTTGCACCATATCGCGCAAGGCGCCGGTGGTTTCGTAAAACGCGCCCCGGCTTTCCACGCCGATCTCTTCGGCAATCGTGATCTGGATATTGGCGATGTGCTCGCGCCGCCACAGGGGTTCGAACAAGGCGTTGCCAAAGCGTAGCGCAAACAGGTTTTGCACCGCGGGCTTGCCCAGGTAATGGTCGATGCGAAAAACTTGTTTCTCTTCGAAAAAGCGGCGCACGGTCTGGTTGATCGTACGGTTGGAGGCCAGGTCGTGGCCCAGGGGCTTTTCCAGTACCACTCTGGTTTGGGGGGTATTCAAACCGGCGGCGGCCAGTTGCTCGCAGACCACGGTAAACAAAGAAGGCGCGGTGGCTACGTACATCACTACCGTCTGGGCATTGCGTTCCTGGAGCATCGCGGCAAGGGCCGCGTAGTCCTCGGGGCGGGACAAGTCCATGCGCACAAATTCAAGCAAAGCGGCGAAGCGCGAAAACTCTTCCTGGCTGGGGCGCTTGGCCAGCTCTACGCTGTCAAAGCGCGATTGGATGCGTTCGCGGTATTGCACATGCGATAGCGCGTCGCGCCCGACCCCGATGATCCGGCCGCCTTCGGGCAGCGTGCCGTGGCGGAACGCCTGGAACAAAGCGGGCATGAGTTTGCGCCAAGCCAGGTCGCCGGTGCCGCCAAAGAGGACGAGATCAAAGCTCATAATAGAACGCACCTAGAATGCGGTTACAAGAAACTGGGAATTTATTGTAACTTTGTTTCATACCGGAGCCCAGCAGGCACTGCCGGTACGCTGGAAAAATCCCCGCCTAACCGGAGCCACACCATGAACCAACTCGAAGCGCTAAAGACACTTACGACCGTGGTCGCCGATACCGGCGACTTCAAACAAATCGCCGCCTACCAGCCCCAGGACGCGACCACCAACCCTTCGCTGATTCTGAAGGCGGTACAAAAGCCCGAGTACGCACCGATTCTGAGCGCCGAAGTGACAGCCCACAAAGGCAAGCCCTTGGACGAAGTGATGGACCACCTGCTGGTGCATTTCGGCTGCGAAATTTTGTCGCTCATCCCCGGACGCGTCTCCACCGAAGTGGATGCGCGCCTGAGCTTTGATACCGCCGCCACCGTGGCCCGCGGCAAGCGCCTGATTGCCATGTACCAGGCCCAAGGCATTGCCAAAGAGCGCATCCTGATCAAAGTGGCCTCCACCTGGGAGGGCATCCAAGCAGCGAGCCAACTGGAGCAGGCCGGGATTCGCACCAACCTGACGCTGCTGTTTTCTTTCTGCCAGGCGGTAGCCTGTGGCCAGGCCAAAGTGCAGCTGATTTCGCCCTTTGTGGGGCGCATTTACGACTGGTACAAAAAGAGCGCGGGCAGCGCTTGGGTGGAAGCAGAGATGGCAGACGCCAACGATCCCGGCGTGCAATCAGTGAAACAAATTTACAACTACTACAAGCGCCATGGCATCGCCACCGAAGTCATGGGCGCGAGCTTTCGCAATGTCGGCCAAATTACGGCGCTGGCGGGTTGCGATCTGCTGACCATCAGCCCCGAGCTGCTGGCCGGGCTGGCGGCATCGGACGCGCCGCTGCATGCCAGCTTGCACGCACCTGCCGCGCTGGCCATGGATATACCGGCAGTGCATTTTGACGAAGCCGGTTTCCGCTTTGCGCTCAATGAAGACGCGATGGCCACTGAAAAACTATCCGAAGGCATTCGCGCGTTTTGCGCCGATGCGATCAAGCTCGAAAAGCTCATGCTTGCGGCCTGATGCGCGCAAGTGCATCACCTGACTTAGCTTGGACGGACTGTGCAGCATCTTTTGGGGTAAAGCAGGCTGTCAGAGACGCATTCGCGGTCCTCGGTAGTACCTCCAGCGCCGCTGCGCGCATCGTCGACCGCCCCCTACTTAGAAAGGAATCCCCATGACCCGTACACGTTGCGACCGCGCTCCCGCTTGGGGACATTTGCAAGCGCACTATGAAGCCCACGGCAAAAATTTCGACACACGCCAGGCCTTTGCCGGTGACGCAGCGCGCTTTGCACGCTTCTCGCAACACGCGCCGCATGTGTTTGTGGACCTCTCCAAAAACCGCATCGACACCGCCACCGAAAGCCTCTTGCTGGAACTGGCCGATCAATGCTCGTTAAGCGCGCACCGTGAAGCCATGTTTGCGGGCGAAAAAATCAACACCACCGAGGGCCGCGAAGTTTGGCATGTGCTGCTGCGCACGCCAGCCAACGCCATCACCGGCAGCGCGCACGAGGCTGCCGAACTGGCCAAGGTACATGCGACCTTGGACGCCATGCTGGCCTATGCTGAAAAAGTGCGTGCGGATGACGCGATTACCGATGTAGTGAACATCGGCATAGGTGGCTCAGACCTGGGCCCGCAAATGGCGGTGCTGGCGCTGCATGCGTTTGCGCACCCGGGCAAGCGCATGCATTTTGTAAGCAATGTCGATGGCCATGAACTGGCCGCCACGCTGGCCCGCCTAAAGCCGGAAAGCACCTTGTTTTTAATCGCAAGCAAAACCTTCACCACCATCGAAACCATGACCAACGCGGCCTCGGCCAAGCGCTGGTTTGAAGCCAGCGGCGGCAAAAACATTGCCCGTCACTTTGCCGCACTCACCACCAATGTAGCGGCGGCCAAAGACTTTGGCATAGACACCACTTTTGGCTTTTGGGACTGGGTGGGGGGGCGCTATTCGCTATGGTCGGCCATCGGTTTGCCAATTGCAATTGCCGTGGGCGCAGCGGGTTTTCGCGAATTTTTGGCTGGCGCGCACGCCATGGACCAACACTTTCGCACTGCGCCACTAGCCACCAACGCGCCGGTGCGCATGGGCTTGCTCGATGTCTGGTACCGCAACTTCCACGGCTTTAGCAGCCGCTCGGTCGCGCCCTACCACAGCGCATTGCGCCGCCTGCCCGCGTATTTGCAGCAACTGGAAATGGAAAGCAATGGCAAGCGCGTCGATGCCAGCGGCGAGGCCCTGCCCTTTGGCACCTCGCCCATCCCTTGGGGCGAATCGGGCACCAACGGGCAGCATGCGTATTTCCAAATGCTGCACCAGGGCACGGACGTAGTGCCGGTGGAATTTGTCGCGGTGAAAAAAGCGCGCCACCACTTAGAAGGCCACCACGAATTACTGCTGGCCAATGTGCTGGCGCAAGCGCAGGCGCTGATGCAAGGCAAGTCTGATACGGGCGGACACAAGCACTTTCCCGGCAACCGGCCCAGCACCCTGCTGCTGCTGGACGACCTGACGCCCGCGAGCCTGGGTGCGTTGATTGCGTTGCAAGAACACCGCGTATTTGTCAGCGGTGCGCTGTGGGGCATCAACAGCTTTGACCAATGGGGCGTGGAACTGGGCAAAGTGCTGGCCAAAGAAATCGCCCCGCGCCTGCACAGCGGCGACGCCAGCGGGCTAGATGGCTCGACGGCGGGGCTGCTGGCGATGTTGCAGAGTTAAAGCGCTGCGGGGGCGGCGTCTAACTACTGAATCACATTCATCCCCTTCAAGTTCTTTGGTGAGGCTAGTCTAGTGCGATCATGGTTCAGCCTTTGTTTTGGATTTCATAACGCGCTTTGAGGTGCGTCAGCGGATGGGCCCACGGTAAGCGTCCATGGTGCTGTAAATGCCCGACTACGATACCCGCGTGGAGGTGGGCTTGGGCCGCGAACGCTTGAATATCTTTCTTGGTCAGTGGGAGTTTTTCAAGCTCTTTGACCAACAGGAGGGGTATCAGCACGTCAGCGGCAAAACGGTCTGCATCCAATTCTTCAGTCGCGGTGACGAGGGCGCCTGAAGAAACATCATCCAAGAACACGGCTCGCCGCGACGGGTGCTTAAGGATGTGGCCAATTTCGTGAAAGAAGCTAAACCAAAAGGTGTCGTTCCACTTGCCCAGCAAAGACAGTTGAACAAGGGGCTTGCCGTGTAACCAGCGAGCGACGCCCGACACATGTGTACCTTGTAGCGCAGGCACAAAAACCAACACCACCCCCACTTGTGCGCACAAACGGGTTAGCTCCGGGCCAATGGTGGCGGCGTCTGCAACAGTCAAGGCCCGCATGGCGGGCAGGGCACGTTCCAGCGCGGCGGCATCAAAAGATTGCACATCGAGTTGTTGGGCCTGAATTTCGCCCATGCGCAGCCATGCGGTGATGCCGGCCACATTGGTTTGTGCCTCTGGTCTAGCCCGTCGAAATTGCACTTGGAGCTGCTCGTACTGCGCGCCCCAACCTTCGGGTGAACCCACGCCAAAAAAACTGAGCATGGGTTCGACCAGTGTTTCGACAAACTTAGCGGTCAAGCGGCCGGCAGGCAGGACCTTGGCTTGCTGCAGGGCCTTGAGTGGGAATGTCTGGACCCACGGCACCGCTGCGCGGTTGGCCCGAATGGCGCGCAAGCGGGCCCGATATTCTCGGTACTGGGCTTCACGGGTCAGCCAGAAATGCGCGGGCACCTGCAACACACGTTCCAGTTCAATCGCAGTGTCTTCAGTGATTTCTTTTTTCCCAGCCAAGATTTCGTTGATCGCTTGTGTAGGGCGTCCCAAGCGTCGGGAGAGTTCTGCTTGGGACAGGTCTCGCTCTTCCATCAGGTCACGCAATGTGTCGCCGGGGGGCGACACTTCAATCGGTTCGTAAAAAAGGGTCGTATCAGTCATGGTAGTTCACCACTTCGGTAATGGTTATGTCGTCAATCTGCTGCCAGTCCAGCCCACCGTCTTCCTTGGAAGGCGGTGGCTGACGACTTGGGCGAAGAATCAGGCGCAAGGCCTTATCTAACCTGCACGAGAAAAACCCGCGTCGCTCTCCGGTCAACTCTTCCCAACGTCCCGGCAGGTTGCGCATGTCTTCCATGCAACGCGCTGCCCGCAAGTCGTCTAGCCTTGTTTTCAGATTCTTGGCAGCAGGTTGTCCCCATTTGCGCATTCGTTCGGATACGGTTTCGCAGGCTTGCTTGAGCCTTACCTCCGAAAAGGATACTTCCATTTTTATTCACCCCTGAGGTGAATGATTATATTTGTTTTTATGTTTGTACCTAAATGGGCAGGCGGAAAGACTGAGTTTTGCTAGGTCCGCACCCGTTTGTTGCGCTAAGGCCTTTGGGCTGGCGTTGCCGCCGGGCAAGACGGGCGCCAACGGAACTGCCGACAATGCCGTCCCGCACCAGCTTGTGTCGGCTCGTTGCTGCTAGCGCAGGCCTCACGGCGCGTAGCGCTGCCTCATGCCAGACTGAACTTGACTGTCCCGTCTTAGCGCTGGGTGAAAATGCAGTCTCACGCGAAAAGGCGCCGGGTCTTTTTTGCGTTCTTGACATTCAGGAAATCTCCATGCCAACCCTCAGCTCCCAACTCAATCCCCGTTCTGCCGACTTTGCGGCCAATGCCGCGGCCATGCGCGCGCTGGTCGATGATTTACGCCTGCAACTGGAAAAAGTGGCGCAGGGTGGTGGCGAGGCGGCGCGGGCCAAGCACACGGCGCGGGGCAAGCTCTTGCCCCGCGAGCGGGTGCTCAATTTGCTGGATCCGGGCACACCGTTTTTGGAGTTGGCGCCGCTGGCAGCCCTCAACCTCTACAACAACGATGCGCCGGGCGCGGGGCTTATTGCAGGTATTGGCCGGGTCAGCGGCGTGGACTGCATGGTGGTGTGCAACGATGCCACCGTCAAAGGCGGCACTTACTACCCGATGACGGTGAAAAAGCATTTGCGCGCGCAAGAGATTGCGGCGCAAAACCATTTGCCCTGTATTTACCTGGTGGACTCGGGCGGCGCCAATTTGCCCAACCAGGACGAAGTGTTCCCCGACCGTGACCACTTCGGTCGCATCTTTTTCAACCAAGCCAATATGAGCGCGCAAGGCATTGCGCAAATCGCGGTGGTGATGGGCAGTTGCACTGCGGGCGGCGCTTATGTGCCGGCCATGAGCGACGAGACCATCATCGTCAAAAACCAGGGCACGATTTTTCTGGGTGGCCCGCCCTTGGTGAAGGCCGCCACGGGTGAGGTGGTGAGTGCCGAAGATCTGGGTGGTGGCGATGTGCACACGCGCTTATCTGGCGTGGCCGACCACTTGGCGCAAAACGATTTGCATGCACTGGCGCTGGCGCGCGAGGCGGTGGCGCATTTGCACAAGCAGAAACACCCGCAAGCGCAGTTGCGCCCCGCCCAGGCACCGCTGTTTGCCGCCCAAGAGTTATACGGCGTCATCCCCACCGATACGCGCAAACCTTTTGATGTGCGCGAAATCATTGCCCGCATCGTCGATGGCTCAGAGCTGCATGAATTCAAGCCCCGTTTTGGCGCCACCCTGGTCTGCGGCTTTGCGCACATCGAAGGGATGGCGGTGGGCATCATTGCCAACAACGGTATTTTGTTCAGCGAGTCGGCCTTGAAGGGTGCGCACTTTATTGAGCTGTGCTGCCAGCGCAAAATCCCGCTGGTGTTTTTACAAAACATCACGGGCTTTATGGTCGGGCGCAAATATGAGAACGAAGGCATTGCGCGCAACGGGGCCAAGATGGTGACCGCGGTGGCGACGGCGGCGGTACCTAAGTTCACCATCATCATTGGCGGCAGTTTTGGTGCGGGTAATTACGGCATGTGCGGACGCGCCTACAGCCCGCGCTTTTTGTGGATGTGGCCCAACGCGCGCATCAGCGTCATGGGCGGCGAGCAGGCCGCCAGCGTCCTAGCCACGGTGCGCCGTGACGGCATTGAAGCCAAAGGCGGGCAATGGAGTGCAGAGGAAGAAGACGCTTTCAAAGCGCCCATCAAAACCCAATATGAAGTGCAAGGCCACCCCTATTACGCCAGCGCGCGTTTGTGGGACGACGGCATCATCGACCCGGCCGACACACGGCGCGTGCTGGCGCTAGGAATCTCCGCCGCAATGAATGCGCCTGTGCCAGATACTAAATTTGGCGTTTTCCGGATGTAGTGTGTATGATTTCTACTTTTTATACACATTGATGGACTGGGTATGCGAACCAATATTGAAATCGACGACAAACTCATGCAAGCAGCCATGGCTGCGGGCAACTTCAAGACCAAGCGCGAAGCCGTGGAAGAAGGCTTGCGCATGATCAAGCGCCGCAAGGCGTATGACGCTTTGTTGGCGGCACGTGGCACGCTGCATTGGGACGACTCGGACGAAGCGTGGGCCCAATGGCGCTCGCAGCAGGCGACACAAGTCAATGAGCTTGCCGCCGCCCCCTATGCGCCACAAGTACCTGAGTCCGTACGCAAGGCCAGAGCGGCGCCCATTGCCAAGGCCAGGCCTGCCAAGCGGGGCCGCGCCAAGTGATCCTGGTCGATTCCAGCGTATGGATTGATTACTTTCGCGGCGCCAGTAATAGGCCGGTGGAGCAACTCGCCGGCTGGTTGCGAGGCGGCGATGCCACGGTCGACCTGGCGGTGGCCGATCTGGTAGTTTTTGAGGTGATGCGCGGTTTCGCCTCGCCCAAAGCGCAGCGGCGAAGCCGCGACCTTTTGTTGGCCTTGGATGTCGTTGAAATTGGCGGCCTAGAGAATGCACTGCGCGCAGCCGAGCACTACAGCGCCCTGCGCGCACTGGGCTACACGGTACGCAGCCCGATCGATGTGTTGCTGGCAAGTTATTGCATTACGCATGGGCACATGTTGTTGCACCGCGATGCCGATTTCGATGTGATGGCCGCCTTGCGCGGGCTGCAGGTCGTGCCGCACTAGGGGATGCCGGCGATGGACTCCCTCAAACATGTACAGACGCTGGCGCTCTCCGCCACCAGGGCTACGCAAGTTTTCGCGCTCTCCTTGCCCTTTGCTGCGAAGCTGGGGCATGTATTCGAGCAAGATGCCCGCAACGGTAAACAAAATACCGCTACCCTGACCGCCAT
Source organism: Comamonas sp. lk (assembly GCA_945869165.1). GTDB lineage: Bacteria > Pseudomonadota > Gammaproteobacteria > Burkholderiales > Burkholderiaceae_C > Allorhodoferax. The sequence continues at coordinate 24,430 of CAMBNY010000017.1, forward strand.
AGGGCAGCCGACACCCGCACTCCACATGGTTTACATGTTGCAAGCAGAAACCAAACCCAAAGCCTAAGGACACCCATGTTCAAAAAAATCCTCATCGCCAACCGTGGCGAGATCGCCTGCCGGGTAGCCGCTACGGCGCGGCGCATGGGTATTCGCACAGTGGCGGTGTATTCGGATGCGGATGCCACCGCCAAGCATGTGCAGGCCTGTGATGAGGCCGTGCATATCGGGGGCAGCGCGGCGCGGGATAGCTATTTGCGTTGGGAAAAAATCATCGCGGCGGCCCAGGCCACGGGCGCGCAAGCGGTGCATCCAGGCTATGGTTTTTTGAGCGAGAACACTGACTTCGCCCAGGCTTGTGCGGATGCTGGCCTGGTATTCATCGGGCCACCGGCTTCGGCGATTGAGGCCATGGGCCTCAAAGCAGCCTCCAAGCAACTCATGGAGCAATCAGGCGTGCCCCTGGTGCCGGGCTACCACGGCGCGGACCAAAACCCGCAGGTATTGCAGGCAGCGGCCGATGGCATAGGCTACCCGGTGCTGATCAAGGCCAGCGCAGGCGGTGGCGGCAAGGGTATGCGCGTGGTGGAGCAAGCTGCTGATTTTGCTGCCGCATTGGCCTCTTGCCAGCGCGAAGCAAAAAACAGTTTTGGTAACGATGCGGTGCTGGTCGAAAAATATGTGCAGCGCCCGCGCCACATTGAGGTTCAGATATTTGCCGATACGCATGGCAATTGCGTCTATTTGTTTGAGCGCGACTGCTCGGTGCAGCGCAGGCACCAAAAAGTGTTGGAAGAAGCGCCCGCCCCCGGCATGAGCGAGGCCTTGCGCCAGCGCATGGGCGCTGCTGCCGTAGCCGCAGCGCGCGCAGTGAACTATGTGGGTGCGGGCACGGTGGAATTCATCGTCGAGCAAAGCGGCTACGACCAACCGGAGTCTATGCAGTTTTTCTTTATGGAGATGAACACCCGCTTGCAAGTGGAGCATCCTGTTACCGAAGCGATTACCGGCCTAGACTTGGTGGAATGGCAGTTGCGCGTGGCTTGCGGCGAGCCGCTGCCTTTGCGGCAAGACGATTTACGCATCAGCGGCCACGCCATCGAAGCGCGCATTTGCGCCGAGAGCCCAGACCAAGATTTTCTGCCTGCCACCGGCTCCATGGCGGTCTATGGTTTACCGGCGCACAGCAGTTTTGCGCGGGCTGCCGTGCGCGTGGATTCGGGCGTGCGACAGGGCGATGCGATCAGCCCGTTTTACGACTCTATGGTGGCCAAGCTGATCGTGCATGGCGCAACCCGGCAGGAGGCTTTGGCGCGCATAGACGCGGCGCTGGCGCAAATCCATATCGTTGGCCTAAAAACCAATGTGCAGTTTTTGCGCTATGTAGTGCGCAGCGACTCGTTTGCACAGGCGCGGCTGGACACCGGCCTGATTGCGCGTGAAGCGGCGCATCTCTTCCACCAGGAAACCGTGCCACTGCAATTGGCGATAGCGGCTTGGGTCGCACAGGTATTGAACACCCAGGCAAGCGCCGCAAGCGCACTACCAGGCGCGTGGCAAGACCCCTGGGCCGCGACCGATGCCTGGCAGTCGCATGCGCCCATGCGCCGCGTGTTTGACTTGGAGGCCGATGGCCAGGCCCACAGCGCGGTGCTAACGCAAGGCAGCCAAGGCGGCTTGCAATTGCATTGCGCAAGCGTGGATAGCGCATTTGCCTATGCCACCTTGCCCGAGGGCGGGATGGAAGTGATGCTGGGCGGGCAGAGGCATACGGCACATGTCTACCTGCAAGGCAGCCAGGTGCATGTATTTACTCCGCAAGGCGCAAGACAGTTGCAAGCCATAGACCGGCTGGCGCACGCAGCGGTAGCCCCGGCTGATGTCGGTCGGCTGACCGCGCCTATGCCGGGCAAACTGCTGTCTTTTTCGGTGAAAGCTGGCGACACGGTACGCCAGGGGCAGGCGCTGGCGGTGATGGAGGCGATGAAAATGGAACACCAAATCGTTGCGCCGGCGGATGGTTGCGTGCAAGAGCTGCTGTTTGCACCGGGTGACCAGGTGAGCGAGGGCGCGGAACTGCTGCGCATGCAAGCCGGGACGCTGACTAGCTAAAAGGACTTTTCATGCGTATTAGTTTTTGTGCCCAAACCGATCCCGCGCCCTGGATCGCGGCTTTACACCAGCATTTGCCGCAGGCGCAGGTCGACGTGTGGCACAGCGGTGCTGCGCGCGCGGACTATGCCATTGTGTGGGCTGCGCCGCAGCAGTTCTTTGACGAGCAGACAGCGCTGAAAGCAGTATTCAATATGGGCGCAGGTGTCGATGCGCTGTTGCAACGCCAGATGCGCGCCGACCTGCCCATCGTGCGCTTGAACGATGCCGGCATGGGCGTGCAAATGGCCGAATACGTGTGCCATGCGCTGATACGCCATACGCGCGACTTTGCGCTTTTTGAGGCGCAAGCGCAGCAAGGACTGTGGCAGGAGCCGCCGGTACTGGACCGCGCCGATTTTCCCGTCGGTATTTTGGGACTGGGCGTGTTGGGCGAACAGGTGGCTCGCGCGGTGCAGCACTTTGGTTTTCCGGTACTCGGCTGGAGCCGCACTGCGCGCCCATTGGACGGGTTACGCTGTTTCCATAGCCAGGCCCAGCTAGCAGCGTTTTTGGCAGGCACGCGGGTGCTGGTCAATTTGCTACCGCTGACGCCGCAAACCGAAAACCTGTTGAACCGCGACACCTTGTCGCAATTGCAGCCTGGCGCTTACCTGATCAATATCGCCCGCGGCAGGCATGTGGTGGACGAAGACCTGTTATCGCTGCTGGACAACGGGCAGATAGCGGGCGCCACGCTGGATGTGTTCCGCACAGAGCCGCTGCCAGCCGAACATGCGTTTTGGCGGCATCCGCGGGTGACGGTAACGCCCCATATCGCCGGGCGTACCGTGCTGCAAGACACGGTGCAGCAAATTGTGGCGAAGATCCAGGCGCTGCAAAAAGGCGAGCCGATTGAAGGCTTGGTGGACAGAGCACGGGGATATTGAGGGCCTGGCAGGGGGTTGGGTCCGCACGCGGCACCTATGCGTTATCGGTACAGCATCTGCCCGCTTTCAGCGCGGCAATCTCGCGAAGATAGTTCGGCACAACTGCACTTGCACCCACACAAACGCCTGCTTGCCGTGACAGCCTGATAGCGGCTAAGACCCGCCAGTCCACGTTACTTCTGCGCCGCGCAGGATAATCGGACCTAACTTACCCGACTTATGCATCTCCCCACTCAAGTTCAACTCATAGACGTCGGCCCGCGCGACGGACTGCAAAACGAAAAGCAGCCGGTCCCCGCCGCAGTCAAGATCGAGCTGGTGCACCGCTTGCAGGCGGCAGGTTTACGCGGTATAGAGGTGACCAGTTTTGTCAGCCCCAAGTGGGTGCCGCAAATGGCGGACAACGCGCAGGTCATGGCCGGCATGCAGCGCCAAAGCGGCGTCTGCTATTCGGTGCTGACGCCCAATCTGCAAGGCTTTGAAGCCGCACTGGCCTCCAAGCCCGATGAAATAGTGGTCTTTGCTGCTGCCAGCGAGGCCTTTAGCCGCAAAAACATCAATTGCTCTATCGCCGAAAGCATAGACCGCTTTGCCCCGGTGGTGCAGGCAGCGCTGGCGGCGGGCATACGGGTGCGAGGCGCCATGTCTTGTGCGGTAGGCTGCCCTTATGAGGGGGAAATTGCACCCGAACGTGTGGGCTATTTGGCCAGCCTAATGCGCGGCATTGGTGTGCAGCACATCGGTGTCGCCGACACCATTGGCGTGGGCACGCCGCGCAAAGTGCAGGCTGCGTTTGACGCGACTTTGCAGCATTTTTCTTTGGCCGATGTGTCCGGCCATTTTCATGACACCTATGGCCAGGCGCTGGCCAACACCCTCGCGGCCATGGAAATAGGCGTGTACCAGTTTGACGCTTCGGTAGCCGGCTTGGGCGGCTGCCCGTTTGCCAAAGGCGCGACCGGCAATGTGGCCACCGAAGACGTGGTCTATATGTTGCACGGCATAGGCATAGACACCGGCATTGACCTGGACTTGCTGATCGATGCCGGCGTGTTCATTAGCGATTATTTGCAAAGACCTAGCGGCTCGCGCGCAGCGCGTGCCTTGCTGACAAGGCGCGGGGCAACCGCATGATGGACGAAACCCGCCCCGCGCGACCCGATCGGGCAGCACGCCGCCGCGATCCGGTGCGCATGTACAAAGAGTTGCTGGCCGCCCGCGTGCCCGAAGCATTGGCGTCGCGCTACGCGCCGCCATCGCCTTGCATATCGGTGTGCAAGATCGACCCCGACAGCGACCTGTGCTACGGATGTTTGCGTACCTTGGAAGAAATAGGGGCTTGGGCAAATAGCGATGATGAGGACAAACGCGCCGTCTGGGGCAAGATTGCACAACGCTTGGAGGCATCGCCATGAAACACATTCGCTTTTATTTGGATTTCATTTCGCCCTATGCCTATCTGGCATTTATTGAATTACCGCGCGCATTAGAAGGCTTGAGCTACGCAGTGCAATACCAACCCGTGTTGTTTGGTGGCTTGCTTAAACACAATAACAACCTGGGCCCAGCCGAAGTGCCTATGAAGCGCGAATGGGTGTACCGCCAGTCCCAATGGCTGGCGCAGCGCCAAGGCACGGTGCTTGATTTACCAGCTGCGCATCCCTTCAATCCCTTGGGCCTCTTGCGACTGGCTGTGGCGAGCGCTGCGGATGGCTACCCCAACCGCTATGTGTGCGAAACCCTGTTCCGCCACGTTTGGGAAGGCGGCGCAGACGCGGCCGATGCGCAGCGCTTGGAGGGCCTCACGCAGCAATTGGCGCCTGCGCGCGATCCGCGTTCGGATGAAGTGAAGCAAACACTGAGCGCGCATACCGCTCACGCCTTATCGCAAGGCGTATTTGGCGTGCCGTCCTACCAAGTCGATGACAAGGTGTTTTGGGGGATGGATGCCTTGCCGATGTTGCGCGCTTATCTCGAAGACCCCGCAAGCATTTCCGACTGCGCATGGAATGCTGCAAAAGACTTGCCATCCGGCATCACACGCGCAAATCGCTAAATTGCCGCATCGCGGAAGCTAACGCAAGGGTTTGACCTTAGTTGGTCAGTATGGGGTAAGTTTGACGCAAGCCCCTGTTATTTTCACGTAAGAGCAGGGTCAGTGCCTTCTCCAAGAATACAGACAGCTCCCGGCGCGGGAGTTTTCAATGATTGGAGACACAAATGGCTACAGCAGAAACACGCCCGATGTCCGCGGAAGAGAAGAAAGTTATTTTCGCTTCCTCGCTGGGCACGGTTTTCGAGTGGTATGACTTTTACCTTTACGGCTCTTTAGCAGCCATCATTGCGAAACAGTTTTTCAGCGGCTTGGACGAAGGCTCGGCTTTCATTTTTGCACTGCTCGCTTTCGCCGCCGGATTTATCGTACGCCCCTTCGGCGCAATTTTCTTTGGCCGCTTGGGCGACATGATAGGACGCAAGTACACCTTCTTGGTCACCATTCTGATTATGGGCTCTTCGACCTTCTTGGTTGGCATCTTGCCCAATTACGCCGCCTGGGGCGCTGCAGCGCCCATCATCCTGATCGTCCTTCGCTTGCTGCAAGGCCTGGCACTCGGTGGTGAATACGGTGGTGCAGCCACCTATGTGGCCGAGCATGCACCGCATGGCAAGCGGGGCGCTTACACCTCTTGGATTCAAACCACCGCGACTTTGGGCTTGTTCCTGAGCTTGATGGTGATTTTGGGCACCCGTACCGCCATCGGCGAAGAAGCATTTGCCGATTGGGGCTGGCGCGTGCCTTTCATCGTGTCCATTCTATTGTTAGCCGTTTCGGTGTACATCCGTTTGAGCATGAATGAATCGCCCGCTTTCGCCAAAATGAAGGCCGAGGGCAAAACCTCGAAAGCGCCTTTGAGCGAGTCCTTTGGCGAATGGAAAAACTTGAAGATCGTGATCCTGGCTCTGATCGGCTTGACCGCAGGCCAGGCGGTGGTCTGGTACTCCGGCCAGTTCTATGCGCTCTTCTTCCTGACGCAGGCCCTGAAAGTGGACGGTCCGACCGCCAACATCATGGTCGCGATTTCGCTGATCATCGGTACACCCTTCTTTATCGTGTTTGGTGCGCTGTCGGACAAGATAGGCCGCAAGCCCATCATTTTGGCGGGTTGCTTTTTGGCGGCTGTGACTTACTTCCCGGTATTTACCGCGCTGACCAAAGCGGCGAATCCTGATCTGGCCGCTGCGCAAGCTGCTGCCAAAGTAACAGTGACCGCTGATCCGGCTGAGTGCTCCTTCCAGTTCAACCCTACCGGTACCAAAAAGTTCACTTCGTCTTGCGATATTGCTAAGCAAAAACTCGCCAATGCATCGGTTAGCTATGAAAACATAGCGGCTCCCGCAGGCCAACCCGCAGTCATTAGAGTGGGCGAAACCGAGGTAACGACTGTGGTGACTCCGGAAGACATCGCAACGGCCAAAGCTGCTGCGGAGGCCAAGCTGGGAACGCTAAATGCCGCAGAGCCCAAAGATCCCAAGGCGATTGCAGCTGCGACCGCTAGCGTGAAGGCTTTAAGTGGCGAAAAAACCGCCAAGGACGCTACTTTGTCCGGAAAGCTTTCTGCAGCTCTAAAGGCTGCAGGCTATCCCGCCAAAGCGGATATGGCTAAGTTCGACAAAGTCACAGTCGTCGTCATCCTGACCTACCTGGTGCTCTTGGTGACCATGGTCTACGGCCCAATCGCGGCCATGCTAGTGGAAATGTTCCCTACGCGTATCCGCTATACCTCCATGAGCTTGCCCTACCACATTGGTAATGGCTGGTTCGGTGGCTTGCTACCCACCACGGCTTTTGCCATCGTGGCGCAGACCGGCAATATGTACAACGGCTTGTGGTACCCCATCATCATCGCGGGCGCTACGGTGGTGATTGGCGGCTTATTCATCAAAGAGACCAAAGACGTAGACATCTACGCGAACGACTGATCGTCAATCGCGTTTGCTCTGGGTGATGAGGCACTGTGCCTGGACCCCAGACAGGCCCTCCAATCGAGGGCCTATTTTTTGGAGAAATGAGATGTGGAAAATCGGTGTGGGCTTTGCCCTGTTTGCGGCTCTGGCTTTGTATATCCTGAGCAATGGCGGCGATATTGATATGAGCGGGGAAAAGCATGGCGAACAAAGCCCCGCCGCGCCCGAGACACAAGCGCCTGCCCCCGACGCCAGCGCGACGAAATAAGTCCGCCCCTACTGCTTAAATACCCACGGCACTGCTGAACGCGGCGAGCACTGCCTAGAATGCTGCTCCCCTACTTTGGAGCGCGTCACTATGTCCGAGGGCACCATCCGCATACGCGGAGCGCGGCAACACAATCTCAAAAACCTGGACTTGGATATTCGCACCGGCGAATTGACGGTGGTTACAGGCCCCAGCGGCTCGGGCAAATCCAGTCTGGTCTTTGACACGCTGTATGCCGAAGGTCAGCGCCGCTATGTAGAAACTTTTTCTGCTTATGCGCGCCAGTTCCTGGACCGCATGGACAAACCGGCGGTGGACAAAGTGGAGGGCGTGCCCCCGGCCATCGCCATCGACCAGACCAACCCAGTACGCTCCAGCCGCTCCACCGTGGGCACTATGACGGAGCTCAACGACCACCTCAAACTGCTGTTTTCTCGTGCGGGGCAGCTGTTTGACCGGGTCAGCGCCCAAGCGGTGCAACACGACACGCCTGAGTCCATTTATGCCGAACTGATGCGCCGCGCGGCATTGGCGGGTAACCCGCGCCTGGTCGTCACCTTTCCCGTCGAACTGCCACTGGCAACAAGCGCCGAAGAATTGACGCAGTGGCTGAGTGCCAGTGGCTTCACCCGCGTCCATGGTGAACGCGTGTCCGGCGAGCGCCGTGTCCTGGACGTGGTGGCGGACCGCTTTCGCTTGGAAAGCGCCGACAAAGCCAGGGTACTGGAGGCGCTGGAGCTAGCCATCAAACGCGGCAGCGGCCGCGTCCACGTGTACCTTGCAGCAGACGGCGACAAGTCCTTGCCTGAGGACAATTTTTCGGCGACCGCAGCCACAAGCGGCGCGCCCGAGGTCTGGTCTTTTTCCACCGGGTTGCATTGCCCGCAAAGCGACATCCGCTACCAAGAGCCGATTGCCTCAATGTTCTCCTTCAACTCTGCCGTCGGCGCGTGCGAAACCTGCCGGGGCTTTGGACGGGTGGTGGGCGTGGACTACGGGCTGGTTATTCCGAACGACAAATTGACCCTGCGTGCTGGCGCCATCAAACCCATGCAAACCCCGGCCTGGCAGGAATGCCAGGACGACTTGATGCGCCATGCGGAGGCCGAAGGCATTCCGCGTGACACGCCCTGGTACAAGCTGAGCGCGGCGCAGCAGCAATGGGTGCTCAAGGGTTCACCCAAATGGAATGGCAAATGGAACCAGCACTGGTTTGGCGTGGACCGGTTTTTTGAATACCTGGAGAGCAAGGCCTACAAAATGCACATCCGGGTGCTGCTGTCCAAGTACCGCAGCTACACGCCCTGCGGTGTGTGCGGCGGCGCCCGGCTCAAAACCGAAAGCCTGTTGTGGCGCGTGGGCAGCCAAACCGATGCGGACGCGGTGTTGGCACCCGCCAAGCGCTTTATGCCCCAGGGCGTGCAATGGACTGGCGAGCAGTTGCAAGCCCTGCCCGGTTTGTGCCTGCATGACTTGATGCTGCTGCCGCTAGACCGGCTGCGCCTGTTTTTCGACCGCTTGCAAGTGGGCTTGGAAGCGCGCGGGCCGGGTATCCGAGGCGGCGCTGCCACTGACGCGCAAGTCGAAAAGTCATCGCGGGCTGCCGATGTAATACCTGCGCCAAGTACGCAGGGTGTGACGAGCACAAGCATCCACTCCGAAGCGGATAACAAAACCTTAAAGCTGCTACTAGATGAAATCCGCACCCGCCTGAAATACCTGTGCGATGTGGGCATCGGCTACCTGACGCTCGATAGGCAAAGCCGCACTTTGAGCGGCGGCGAAGTGCAGCGCATCAACCTGACCACGGCTTTGGGCACCTCGCTGGTCAACACCTTGTTTGTGCTTGATGAACCCAGCATCGGCCTGCATCCACGCGATATGCACCGCATCATCGTCGCCATGCAGCGCCTGCGCGATGCCGGCAACACGCTGGTGGTGGTGGAGCACGATCCGGCAGTGATGCTGGCCGCTGACCGCATGTTGGACATGGGCCCTGGCCCCGGCGAGAAAGGCGGCCAAATTGTGTTTGACGGCAGTACCGAAGCACTGAAATCGGCCGACACATTGACAGGCGCTTACCTTGGCGGGCGCAAGCAAGTGGGCATGGGCTTTAAGCGCATGGTGGGCGACAACACGCCGCGCCTGGTGCTCGAAGGCGTGCGCGAACACAACCTAAAAAATGTGGATGTGGAAATCCCCTTGCAACGCTTGGTCTGCGTAACCGGTGTCAGCGGTTCGGGTAAATCTACGCTGGTGCAGGACGTACTGGCACCAGCGCTCTTACGCCACTTCGGCAAAGCCACGGATACACCGGGCATTCACAGCCGCTTGCTGGGCGCGGACATGCTGAGCGAAGTGGTGTTTGTCGACCAGTCACCCATAGGCAAAACTGCGCGTTCTAACCCATCGAGCTATGTGGGCGCCTGGGATGCCATCCGCGAGATCTTTGCCACTGCGCCGCTCTCGCAAGAGCGCAGCTACACCGCGTCCAAGTTCAGCTCCAACAGCGGCGACGGGCGCTGCCCAACCTGCGGCGGCTCAGGCTTTGAGCACATTGAAATGCAATTTTTGAGCGACGTGTATTTGCGTTGCCCCGATTGCAATGGCAAGCGCTACCGACCTGAAATTTTGGAAGTGACGATTGAACGGCGCAGCGGCCCGGACGGCACACTGCGCGCATTGAACGTGGCCGATGTGCTGGACCTGACGGTGAGCGAAGCGGCATCCGTTTTTGCGCAAGACCGCGACGTGATCCGCGCGCTGCAACCGATTGTGGATGTAGGCCTGGAGTACGTGAAGCTGGGCCAACCGGTGCCCACTTTGTCCGGCGGTGAAGCGCAGCGCCTGAAGCTGGCGGGCTTTCTGGCCGAGGCCGCCAAAGCGGCCAGCAACAGCCGCCAGCCTATGGCGCGCCGCGGCACTTTGTTCATGCTGGACGAGCCCACCACCGGCCTGCATTTCGACGACATCGCCAAGCTGATGCGCGCCCTACGCAAGCTGCTGGACGCCGGACATTCGCTGCTGGTGATTGAACACAATCTGGACGTTATTCGTTCCAGCGACTGGCTGATCGATCTGGGTCCCGAGGGCGGTGAAACTGGTGGCGAAATCGTAGCTTGCGGTACACCAGAAGATTTGCTATTACATCCCACCAGCCATACCGGCAAGGCTTTGCGTGACTACGCTGCCAGTATGGGCGTGGTGCATGAGGTGGCGGAGCCTAGCGCTAAGTATTTGCTCAATGCCTTGGATGCAGGGGATGCGCTTCTTGGTGGCAAGGGAGAGGGCACTTCTCTCGCGGGCGTAAGCCCGGCGGCGGGCTCCGCATGGCGCGGGCGCAAATCGGGGCCCGCCGCTGGGCTTGCGCCCGGGCCTTTGGACAGCACGAACGACAAGCCTGATAACAACATCCGTATCGTGAATGCGCGAGAACACAATCTGCAATCGCTGTCGGTGAATATTCCACGCGGTCAGTTCAGCGTGGTCACCGGTGTTAGCGGCTCAGGTAAATCCACACTGGCCTTTGATATTTTGTTTAACGAAGGCCAGCGGCGTTATCTTGAAAGCCTGAACGCGTATGCACGCTCTATCGTACAACCGGCGGGTCGGCCCGAGGTAGATGCGGTGTATGGCATTCCGCCTACGGTGGCGATCGAGCAGCGGCTCTCGCGCGGAGGGCGCAAATCGACGGTGGGCACTACGACCGAAGTCTGGCATTTTTTGCGCTTGCTGTACGTCAAACTCGGTACGCAACATTGCATTAAAGACGGAGCGGCAGTCGCGCCGCAAAGTGCCGACAGCATTGCCGCGCAGTTGCTGAAGACCTACCGCGGGCAGCACATCGGTTTACTGGCGCCTTTGGTGGTTGGCCGCAAAGGCGTTTACACCGAGTTGGCCGATTGGGCACGTCCGCGCGGCTACACGCATTTACGGGTCGATGGCGAATTTTTGCCCACGCAAGGTTTTCCGCGTATTGACCGTTTCAAGGAACACCATATCGAGTTGCCGGTGCTTAGCCTGGAAGTCAAAGCCGCTGACGAGGCTACGCTGCGCGCTGGATTAGCGCAGGCGCTTACCCATGGCAAAGGTGTGGTGCATGTGCTGAGCGGTCTGGACGATTTACGCGGCGCCATGCAGGCCGGTAGCAGCACGGTAGGCATAGGTAAGCTGGAAGTGTTTTCCACCAAACGTGCCTGCCCGGTGTGTTCCACCTCGCATATGGAGCTGGACCCGCGCTTGTTTAGCTACAACAGCAAACACGGATGGTGCCCCGATTGCGTAGGCACCGGGCTCGCCTTGACCAAAGAGCAGCGCAAGGTGTTTGACGATACCGTGCGCGAAGACAACGGCGGGCGCGAACACACGTTTGCCGAAGCCGATGTGGAAGACCTGGAGGACACCGCCTGCCCGCGCTGCCAAGGCACACGCTTGAATGCGACGGCACGCGCCGTGCGTTTTGGTGGCGTGGGGATTGCTGACATTGCAGCGCTGTCCGTCAGCGAAGTGCGCGCCTGGGTGCAAAGCCTGCAAGTGGGCGGCGCCATCAGCCAGCGCGAGGCCGATATCGCGCGTGACCTGATTCCAGAAATCCGCAGCCGCCTGGAATTTTTGGAAGAAGTGGGCCTGGGCTATTTGACGCTGGACCGGGGTGCACCGAGTTTGAGCGGTGGCGAAGCCCAGCGCATCCGCTTGGCGGCGCAACTGGGCAGCAATTTGCAAGGCGTGTGCTACGTGCTGGACGAACCCACCATCGGCCTGCATGCGCGCGACAACAAAATTTTGCTGGGCGCTTTAAAAAGCCTGAGCGACAAAGGCAACACGCTGGTGGTGGTGGAGCATGACGAAGACACCATACGCGCTGCCGACCACATCATCGACATCGGGCCCAGCGCGGGCAAGCGCGGCGGGCGGCTGGTAGCGCAAGGCAGCATTGCCGATGTGCAGGCGCAGGCCGAGTCGCAGACCGGGCGTTATTTACTCCATGCCATGTTGCACCCCTTGGAACCTCGGCGTTTTGTGGCGGCGTCTGGTGCGTCTGCGCTGCTGGCTTCTTCAGCGTCCGCTGCGGCAGCCATCGCGGAGAAGAAAACGTCCGCCAAAGGCAGCGATGGTGCGCCAGTCGCCAAAACCGCCTCTAAAGCCAAGGCTGCAAAAGCCAAAGCGGCAGAGCCAGAAAGCAGTGTGCAAGCAGCTCCTGCCGAGGTGCAATGGCTCACGGTACACAGCGCCTATCTGCATAACCTGCACTCGGTAACGGCCTCCGTGCCTTTACAGCGTTTGGTGGCGATTACCGGCGTCAGCGGTTCGGGAAAATCCACATTGGCGCGCGATGTTTTGCTTTCCAATGTGCAGGCGCTGGTGCAACAGCGCGCCACCAAGGCCGGGCGTGATGCGCACGCGGCGGGGCGCGCACCTGGCCTGATCGGCTGCGAAGCTGTCAGCGGCTATGAAAGCGTGGACCGCGTGCTGGAAGTGGACCAAACGCCGATTGGCAAAACACCGCGCTCCTGCCCTGCCACCTACATCGGTTTTTGGGACACGATTCGCAAATTGTTTGCTGACACACTGGAAGCGAAGGCGCGCGGTTATGCCGCCAACCGCTTTAGCTTTAACACCGGCGAAGGCCGCTGCCCCGGCTGCGAAGGCCAAGGCATACGCACCATTGGCATGAGCTTTTTGCCCGATGTGAAAGTGCTCTGCGAAACCTGCAAAGGCGCGCGCTTCAACCCCGAAACCCAGGCCGTAACCTGGCGTGGCAAAAACATCGGCGAAGTGCTGCAAATGGAAGTGGACGAGGCGGTGGAATTTTTCGCCGCCATGCCGGTGATTGCACACCCCTTGCAATTGCTCAAAGACGTAGGCCTGGGCTACCTGACGCTGGGCCAACCCTCACCTACTTTGAGTGGCGGCGAAGCGCAGCGCATCAAGCTAGTGACCGAGCTATCCAAGGTACGCGACGACATCACCCGGCGCGGCCAAAAATCGCCACACACGCTCTATGTGTTGGACGAACCCACGGTAGGGCTGCACATGGCCGATGTGGAAAAACTCATCGCCGTGCTGCACCGCCTGGTACGCGCCGGACACAGCGTGGTCGTTATCGAGCATGATTTAGACGTGATCGCCGAAGCCGATTGGGTCATTGATCTGGGCCCCGAAGGCGGCAAAGACGGTGGGCGTATTGTGGCAGCCGCCAGCCCGGAAGAGGTGGTGCGCCTTGCAACACACACCGGGCTAGCTTTGAAGCCGGTGTTGGGGCGTAAAGCGGCTTGAGTTTTTGCGCGCGCTGATCAAATCGGCAGGCAATCTGGCGCTGAAATGGTGCGGCTGGCGGGGATCGAACCCACGACCCTTGGCTTCGGAGGCCAATACTCTATCCACTGAGCTACAGCCGCGTCCTGAGCCGACGATTGTAGGTTGTTTCGCACTATGGGCGCCTATAATGCGAGGCTGATTTACCCGGCCACAGCCTATTAGAGGACTCCATGAGCGACACCAGCCATACTGAAGAAGACCACACTGGTCCGATCAAAACCCCCCAACAACTTTTGATGGCTGTATTCTTCTCGTTTGTTATCCCTATTTTCATCATCATCGGTTTGGTCTATTACGTGACCACGCACAACAAGCCAGCCGCGGGCGCCACCAATATCGAAAAATCGTTAGAAGAGCGCATCCAAAAGGTGGGCAGCGTAGAAATCCGCGACGCCAATCGCGAAATGAAGAGCGGCGAAGCCGTGTTTACCGCGCAATGCTCAGCCTGCCATGCCAATGGCGTCGCTGGTGCGCCCAAGCTTGGCGATAAAACGGCATGGGCACCACGTATCAAAACAGGTTTTGATACATTGTGGAATTCCGCACTCAAAGGTAAAAACGGCATGGGCGCTCAGGGCGGCGGAGATTTCGAAGACTTTGAAATTGCACGCGCGGTGGTCTATCTGGCTAATGCAGGCGGGGCCAAGTTCCCAGAACCTACTAAGCCTGAACCTGCCAAGTAAGCGGTTTGAGGCCCAAGAACACCGGTTCATGGACCGGTTTTTTTTCGTCTTTATTGTTTGTCGTATCGCACAGGCCCTTGCATTACGACCAAGGCCTAACTTTTAACTTCCAAGGCCGCAGGGCTCATTTGGTAGCCAAAGCGCGCGGGCAGTTCAGCCGAGCTTGCTTCCTCGATCGGCCAATGGCGAAGTTCCAGCGCCTGTGCCAGACTGGCTACATCCTGGGTATGCACCAGTCCGAATCCCAGTGAGGTGTGCAAATAGGGCCAGCCACGTTCGTCCATATAGACCTGCACCAGCGTCGCGGCTTGCCTGGCACTGGAGGTGATCGCGCCGTGAGCGTCCACGCGCCATATAAAGGGCGTGGCCTCCAACTCCACATACACGCGCTGCGGGCCGTTTTGGAAAAACCAGCAGCCCTGGGCATCTACGCCGTAGTTGCGCTCGATAAAGTCGATCAGCTTTTCGTGCTTGAGCATAGAGCCTTTGGCGCCGGGCAAACCACTGGCAAAGCTGCCAATGGCATGTGTGCGGTCGTCGCGCATATACCAATTGCCACGCGCGTCCAGGCCCAGCCAGCTGTAGCAATGCGGGACATTGGGCCACTTGGCCATCGCCTGTTTAACTATGTCGTCCATGTGCTTTATAAGTTAGCGTGCGTGTTGATCGAACCACCGGCCCAAAGCCTGCGGCAAGGTGCGCAAATGTCCGGGCGGCCTGTCCGCGGCAAAACCGACGTGGCCGCCATGGTCGGGTTGCCACAGCTGCACGTATTGTCCAACTTCATACGCTGCGGGCAAGGAATCGGCGGGGACAAATGGGTCATTGCGTGCATTGATCACCAGGGCCGGTACCCGAACTGCGGCCAAATGCGCCTTGGCCGAAGCGCGTTTCCAATAATCCTCGGTATCGCGAAAGCCATGCAGAGGCGCGGTGAAGATATTGTCAAAGGCATATAGGTCTTGCGCGTCCATAAGGGCCTTCGCATCAAACAAACCCGGGTGCTGTTTTAACTTCGCCAAAGCCTTGGGCTTCATGCTACGTAAAAACATGCGCGTATAAACCAGCCGGTTAAAGCCACGCCCAATGGCTTGACCGCTGGCCGCTAAATCTAATGGCGAGCATACGGCGGCGACCGCCCGCACCGTGATGCCCGCGCTACTGCCCGCTTCCTCGGCCCAGCGCATCAGCGCATTGCCGCCCAGCGAAATGCCGATGGCATAGACAGGGCCACTATGCACACTGGCGAAGCGTTGCAATATCCATCCGATTTCTTCATAGTCGCCCGAGTGGTAAGCGCGCGGTGCGCGATTGAGCTCTCCGCTGCAACCACGAAAATGCGCTACGGCAAAGCCTATGCCCTGTTGGCGCGCGTAATCGGCGCAAGCAAGTGCATAGTGGCTGGACGATGAGCCTTCCAAGCCGTGGAACATCACCCATAGCGGGGCACCTATGAATGGCTTGGGTGCCAACCAATCGACGTCGACAAAGTCGCCGTCCGGTGTATCCCAGCGTTCGCGCAGAAAAACGGGCGGCTCACCCGAATAAGTCCGAGCCAGCTTGGCCGCGACAATGGTTTGCAGGTTGCCGCCTGGCAGCCACCAGGGCGCAAGGTAGTTCATACGAAGCCACTATGCAAAAACCGCCCGAAGGCGGTTTGCAAAACAGCGTGCTGAAGAGGCATCAGCGTTTCTTTTGTAAGCGGCGCAAGGCGGCGATTTGCGCCACCAGCGTGTGCAACTCCGCCTGGGCAACGGCCAAGTCCACTTCGCTTTTGGCATTGCGCAACGCTTCTTCGGCCAAGGTTTTCGCGGCATTAGCGCGCTCTTCGTCCAAGTCTTTGCCGCGGATAGCGGTGTCCGACAGCACGGTCACGCTGTCAGGTTGGACTTCGATGATGCCACCGGCAACGAACACAAACTCTTCGCCACCGTCAGCCAATTCAATGCGCACCGAGCCGGGCTTGACGCGCGTAATCAGCGGTGTGTGGCGCGGATACACACCGAGCTCACCGGCTTCGCCGGGTAGCGCAACAAAGCGCGCCTCGCCGGAGAAGATCAACTCCTCCGCGCTCACCACATCAACGTGGATGGTGTTCATGGCTTAGACCTTTTTGGCTTTTTCGAAGGCTTCTTCGATATTACCGACCATGTAGAAGGCTTGCTCCGGCAGGTGGTCGCACTCGCCAGCAACAATCATCTTGAAGCCGCGGATCGTCTCGGCCAAGGTGACGTACTTACCAGGTGAGCCGGTAAACACTTCAGCCACGTGGAAGGGCTGCGACAGGAAGCGCTGGATCTTGCGAGCCCGTGCCACCGTCAGTTTGTCTTCAGGCGCCAACTCGTCCATACCCAAAATCGCAATGATGTCGCGCAATTCTTTATAACGCTGCAATGTGCCTTGCACGGCGCGGGCGGTAGCGTAGTGCTCTTCACCGACCACCAGTGGGTCCAACTGGCGGCTGGTGGAATCGAGCGGATCGACCGCAGGGTAGATACCCAGCGAAGCGATATCACGCGACAACACGACGGTGGAATCCAAGTGGGCGAACGTGGTTGCAGGAGACGGGTCGGTCAAGTCATCCGCAGGCACGTAAACCGCTTGGATGGAGGTAATGGAGCCCACTTTGGTGGAGGTAATACGCTCTTGCAAACGGCCCATTTCTTCGGCCAGTGTTGGCTGGTAACCCACGGCGGAAGGCATACGGCCCAAGAGCGCGGACACTTCGGTACCGGCCAGTGTGTAGCGGTAGATGTTGTCAACGAAGAACAACACGTCTTTACCTTCGTCACGGAAAGACTCAGCAATGGTCAGGCCGGTCAAAGCCACGCGCAAACGATTGCCGGGAGGCTCATTCATCTGGCCATAGACCATGGCTACTTTGGAGTCTTCGAGCTTCTCGAGGTTCACAACGCCGGAGTCGGCCATCTCGTGGTAGAAGTCATTGCCCTCGCGGGTACGCTCACCCACACCAGCAAACACCGACAAACCGCTGTGCGCTTTGGCGATGTTATTGATCAGTTCCATCATGTTCACGGTCTTGCCCACACCGGCGCCGCCGAACAGACCGACCTTACCGCCCTTAGCAAACGGGCAAACCAAGTCAATCACCTTGATACCGGTTTCCAGCAGTTCCTGCGATGGCGACAGCTCGTCGTAGGCCGGCGCTTTACGATGTATAGAGGCAGTCAGGGTTTGGTCCACGGGGCCACGTTCGTCGATGGGGTTACCCAAAACGTCCATGATGCGACCCAAGGTACCTTTGCCCACCGGCACGGTTATCGCAGCACCGGTGTTTACCACCATGAGACCGCGACGCAGACCGTCCGAGCTACCGAGTGCAATGGTACGGACAATGCCGTCGCCCAATTGCTGCTGCACTTCCAAGGTCAACGCAGTTCCTTCGAGCTTTAATGCGTCATAAATCTTGGGCATGTGGTCACGAGGAAACTCCACGTCCACCACCGCACCGATACATTGAACAATCTTTCCCTGGACGCCTGCGCCCGTGCTTGCTTGAGCCATGTTTTTTCGCTCCAAAAATAAAAATCAGACAGCAGCCGCGCCTGCAACGATCTCGGACAATTCCTTGGTGATCGCAGCTTGACGCGTCTTGTTGTAAATCAGTTTGAGTTCGCTGATAACGCTACCCGCATTGTCAGTCGCAGACTTCATCGCCACCATGCGTGCCGATTGCTCTGACGCCATGCTTTCGGCCACGGCTTGGTACACCAGGGCTTCAACGTAACGCAAAAGTAAATCATCGATCACCACATTGGCGTCTGGCTCGTAGATGTAGTCCCAGGTCGCACGGGTGGCATGCTTGTTCAGCGATTCGGCGGACAGCGGAAGCAATTGCTCCACCACCGGCTCTTGTTTCATGGTGTTGACAAAGCGGGTGAAGCACAAATAAATCACCCGGATTTCGCCGGCGACATAAGCGTCCAGCAAGGCTTTCACCGGGCCAATCAGCTTTTCTAAATGTGGGGTATCACCTAGCTGCACTGCTTGGGCCAGCACTTTGACGCCGGAGCGGTTCAAAAAACCCAAGCCTTTGTTGCCAATCGCCACCGCTTGCGGTTGCAGGCCCTGGCTTTGCAATTCGCGCATTTTGTGGTGCATGCTGCGCAACACATTGGTGTTGAGGCCGCCGCACAAACCTTTATCGGTGGTGACAACGATATAGCCCGCGCCATTGGCCTGGTTGACCTGCATGAAAGGATGCACGTATTCCGGGTTGGCTTTGCTGAGGTTGGCCGCGATATTGCGAATCTTCTCGCTGTAAGGGCGGGCGGCCCGCATGCGCTCTTGCGCCTTGCGCATTTTGGACGCCGCCACCATTTCCATGGCCTTGGTGATCTTCTTGGTGTTTTCCACCGATTTGATCTTGCCGCGTATTTCCTTGCCTGCTGCCATCAGTTGCTCCTGTGTGCGTCAGCGGCTATCAAGCAAAAGTCTTCTTGAAAGCGGTCAGGCCGGCGGTCAGTTCTGCCTCGGCATCCTTGT